>CALQLF020000051.1 GCA_943331345.2 Candidatus Planktophila lacus
CGCTTGCATGAGGCACCCGAGGTAGTGGTCGATATTCTTTCCGCCGGAGAGACCCCACAAGGCATTGGTGAGCCCGCTGTGCCTCCGATAGCGCCCGCCGTGGCCAACGCTGTCTACGCCGCTACCGGCGTGCGCCTGCGAGAACTGCCACTGCGCATCGAGCCGGGTATGTTGGCGCGCGGTGCGGCGCCGGCAACGGCTTCCTAACTAAATTTATCTCAAACCATTCCCGTTGCAGTTGCGGAGTCTTGCCATGTCGCGTCGAACCTCTATGCCGTTAATGGTTGCCGCGGGATTGCTAGCCGGGGTAGTCAGCTCGGGTGCTATGGCGGCCGCTCCAGTGGCAGCCTCTTCTGCCGGAAGCCAGTGGTTGCGCTGCGGGGCTTTGTGGGACGGTAAGTCCAGCCTGCCCGGGCCGGTCTATGTCGAGGTACGGGGTAACCGTATCGCTGCAGTGGGTCGTGAGGCACCGGCCGCCAAAGCGGTAGTGACCGATCTCTCCAAGCTCACCTGCCTGCCGGGCCTCATCGATACGCATACTCATGTGCTGCTGCAGGGCGACATCACGGCCGACGACTACGACGCGCAGTTGCTGAAGCAGTCGCCGGAGTACCGCACCATCCTCGCTACCGTGAATGCGCGCCGTGCTCTGTCTTGGGGCTTCACCACCATCCGAGATATCGAGACGGAAGGCGCAGGCTATGCCGACGTGGATGTGAAACATGCCATCGAGCGCGGCATTATCCCCGGACCGCGCATGCAGGTGGCTGGCCGCGCCATGGATGTAACGGGAGCTTATCCATTGCTGGGGTATGCGCCGGCGGTAGTGGTACCCAAGGGTGTGCAGGAAGTAGACGGTGCGGATGGCGGCCGACGTGCAGTCCGCGAGCAGTTGTCGCATGGCGTGGACTGGATCAAGGTCTATTCGGATCGTAGCTACTTCGTCCGCGAGGACGGCGTGCTGGACGACATTCCCACCTTCACGTTGGAAGAACTGCGTGCCATCGTTGACGAGACGCACCGTCAACGGCACAAGATTGCCTCGCACGCCACGGCCTTGAATGGCGTTCACAATTCGGTGGAGGCGGGCGTCGATACCATCGAGCATGGTGACTACATTGCCGATGCCGATCTCGCGACGATGGTGCGCAAGGGCATCTACTACGTGCCCACCATCTATGTCGGCGAGTATGTCGCCGAAGGTCGTGCCAAGGCCGGTGCGCCGGTTTGGCTGAAGATGGTAAGCATCCATGAGGACACCTTCCGGCGCGCGCTCAAGGCCGGCGTGAAAATTGCTTTTGGCACAGACGTCGGCGGGTTCGATTGGCAAATCAATCCAGCCATCGAATTTCCGTTGATGGTGAAGTACGGCATGACCCCGGAGCAGGCGCTGCGCGCGGCCACGGTAACCGCCGCAGAACTGCTCGGTTGGCAAGACAAACTGGGGACAGTGGAAGCGGGCAAGCTTGCTGACATCGTGGCGGTGCCAGGAAACCCCTTGCAGGATGTGGCGGTGCTTGGTCGGGTACAGTTCGTCATGAAAGATGGTGTGGTTTACCCCGCAGCGATGCAGCCATGAGGCCAAGCGCGCTTGCATGCCTCTTCGGAGACCCGGCTCACTCGATTGTGTGACCGATGTCACCGTTTCAGTCGCTTGCGGGATTTCTGCAGCCGCCGCCACAGATACCTGTCGCTTTTGCAGAGTAAAGTTCGGCTAGTTGCGTCGCCTTTGGCTGCGCCAAGCCGAGGTCAGGATGAACGCCGATACCGCACGATTGCAGGCACTCTCCAGTAGTTGGCGAGTAGGGCACCTGTCCGCCGAGGCCTTGCTCGAGGCCCAACAGCGCGTTCTCGCCCATCTGGCTGGAAATTCGTCTCTGTCTGATTCGCTTTCGGAGATTGCCCGCTTCGCTGAGGCCTGCATACCCGGTATGTCCGGCTCCATTCTTTACTATGACGACCGTGCCGGCTGCCTGCGGCGGGGTGGTTACGGCAAGTTACCGGAAAGTTTTGCTGCCATCGTGGATGGCCTCGTGCCCGGGCCTGCCAGCGGCAGCTGCGGTACTTGTGCCTATCGCGCTGAACGGGTCATCAGTGAAGATGTCTTCACCGATCCGCTCTGGGCCGGCTTCCATGACTTATGCCGCGAGTACAACATCCGCTCCGCTTGGTCGACGCCCCTGAAGAGCAGCCGGGACGGCAGCTTGCTAGGCGTGTTTGGCATGTATCACCCGGAAGTGAATGTGCCTACAGCAGCGGACCTGCAGTTGGTGGATCATTTCGTGCACCTTGCTGCCCTTGCGGCGGAACGGTACCGCGATGATCGCGAGCGCGTTTACGCCGCTGAGCACGACCCGTTGACAGATCTTGGCAATCGCCGACAGCTAGACACATACGGTCCTCTCTTACTGGAGGAGTACCGTGCGGCCAAGGCGCCACTGTCGATCGCTTTTATCGACCTCGATAACTTTAAGGCCTTCAACGACGCGTTTGGTCACCACGCCGGCGACACTTTGCTGAAAGAGGTCTGCGACCGCGTTCGCACAACGTTGAAAGAGGCCAAGTTGCAGGTCCGTTACGGGGGCGACGAATTGGTCATCCTGCTACCCGTGGGGCTCGCAGAGGCGGAGGAGCGGATCATTGCCATGCAGGCCGTGTTGCGTGAGCCCATCGCCGTGGGTGAGACCGCGCCCAAGATAACGGCGTCGTGCGGCATTGTGCAGGTCGATACTTCCACGCTGGATCTCGATTCCTGCTTGGCACAGGCCGATGAAGGCTCGCGGCAGGCGAAGGCATTGGGTGGAGACCGCTGTGTGGTGCTGGACGAAGGGCAGTCGACTGAAGTTCTGCGTCGTCGCCGGATGTTGCGCGATCTTGAGCAGGCCATTAACGACGGTCAGGTGGAGCCTCATTTCCAGCCAGTAGTTAGTCTGGTCACCGGTGAGCCGCAAGGGTTTGAGTTGCTGTTCCGAACCAGTGCGCCTGGTTTGCAGGAAGCATCTGTCTACGATTGCATCGTCATGGCCGAAGACTCCGGCCTCATTCACCGCTTGGGGCTTGGGGTGCTTCGGTTCGCCATGGACGCGCAGGTAAAGCACCGCGAGGCGCTGGCGGGTCTGTTGCTTGGCGTTAATGTTTCCGTATTGCAGTTGGTACGTCGCGATTTCGCCGATGCCGTCGCCACGGCTCTGGTGGAGTCTGGTGCAGACGCTGCCGGTATCTATCTCGAAGTGACCGAAAGCCAGTGGCTGGATACTGGGGGGCCGGCGCGGGACACGCTCGCGCGCTTGAAGCAGATGGGCTTCCGCCTGGCGCTTGATGACTTCGGTACGGGTTACGCTTCTCTTGCGTATTTGCAGGCGCTGCCGCTCGACAGTATCAAGATCGACCGCCGCTTCGTTTCAGCCATTGGCGATGGTGGCGGACGGGATGCCTCGCTCTGCCGCGCCTTGTTGGCGATGGGACAGGCGACCGGGTTGGTGGTCGTTGCCGAGGGTGTGGAAACCCGTGCCCAAGCGGGTGCACTTGCCGCGCTGGGTTTTGACCGGGCTCAGGGGTTCCTGTGGAGCGAGGCCATGCCGTTGGCGGGCGCATTGGAGTGGCTCGCCAGGCAGCGAGCACGGTCGGCCGCCTGATTCTCGACTGATTCCTGCATGAGGCGGCTGGGCTGGGCGCTGGCAGGCAAGTGACAAAAAACAGTCAGTACTGTTTCTTTTTTTCCTCACCGTCCGTAACATCACCGGTGACCGAAGGTTTGGCCGGGCGAGGTGCCCATGCAAACGACAATCGCGCTTCGCGCTCCAGTGCAGGTGGCTTACCACGTCGCGGACCCTGAAAAGGCTGCCGTCGATTTCGCACAGCGTTTCGGTTGGGGTCCATTTTTCCTCATGGAACACATCCCTTTGGCTTCCTGTCTCTACCGTGGGCAGCCTGCAGTGTTTGACCACACCAGTGCCTACGGGCAGGCTGGCTCCATGATGGTGGAACTCATCCATGGCCACGGTGAAGCTCCTAGCGTGTTGAATGAGGCGTTCGCGCCTGACGCCTTCGGTTTGCACCACATGGCCATCTTCGAGGAAGACCTCGAGGGCGCGTTGTCCGCTTGGGAGGCGCGCGGTGCTCCAATAGCGATGCGCGCGAGCACCACCACGGGCGTCGACTTCGCCATGGTGGATACTCGTGCCCAGTACGGGCACTACCTCGAGATTTACCCGCCGGTGAAGGCCTTGGCCAAGTTCTACGCCTACGTGAAGGCAGCGGCGGCGGGGTGGGACGGTTCGGATCCCGTTCGTCGACTGCGTACCTGATTCGCCAGAAATATATCCTCACCACCAGTTTTCAGCTGTTTACTCCGGAGTCGCACATGGGTCGTTTGCAGGGAAAGATTGCCGTTGTGTTGGGCGCGGCCGGTGAGGGCAACATGGGCCAGGTCATGGCTCGTCGGTTTGCAGCGGAAGGGGCCACGGTGGTGGTGGCGGGGCGCCAGTTGGCGCCTCTGCAAACCCTAGCCAACGAAATCGGTGGTTTAGCGCTTGCTTGCGACATTACCCAGAAGGCCGATGTGCTGGCGCTGGTGGAGCGTACGGTAGCGGCCTATGGGCGGCTCGATGTAGCGGTGAATGCGACCGGTTGGGGCCTGATGGGCAAGATCCTCGACACTACCGAGGAGCAACTGGACAAGGTCTCTGCCTTGCAGTTCAAGGGGCCGTACTTCTTCTTGCAGTCGGTCGTGCCGGCCATGGTGAAGTCGGGCGGTGGTTCCATCATCCTCATCACCTCTGCGTCTGTCTATCGCGTGTTGCAGCACCACGCCGCCTACATCGCTACCAAAGCGGCCGGCGATGCGCTCATGCGATGCTTCGCCAACGAGTTCGGTGGCAAGGGCATCCGAATCAATTCCATCGCTCCCGGTTTGACGACGACGCCCATGACGCTGAAGGACGTCAAGGTGCCGGGTCTGGAGGAGGCGTTCGTCCGGGAATATCCCTTGGGTCGCATTGGCACGCCGGAAGATGTCGCTGACGCGGCCTTGTGGCTGGCGGGAGACGAGTGCTTCATGACGGGCGAGGTGTTGCAGGCCAACGGTGGGCTGATGCTTCGGCGCAACCCGCAACCGGCGGACATCAATGCCTCCCTGAAGGCCGCGGCGGCAAAGGCGGCGAACCCGGGGTAGTCGCCGGGGACCGGAAAAACGCGCACCAAAATTGCGCGGACCGACCTGAAACGGTACACTCGGCGGGCTGAACCGGCCTTGGCAAGGACGGCGCAGGGGTCCGGAAGCCTCCGGGGAGCCTCGCGAAGCGACAGTTGGCGGCCCCTAGCGGGCCGTTTTGCTTTTTGGAAGGAACGTAATCGATGGCGCAACTGCGGCAAGGGCTGTTCGCGGCGATGGAGCCGGTGGTACAGGCCGCAGGATACGAACTGGTCGAGGTGGAGATGGTGGGTGCCGGGCAGGAAGCCGTATTGCGCATCTACATCGACCGCCTCCCGGGTTCGGGCGAACCGGTGGTTCCTGACAGCGATGGCGAGGCGGGCGACTTGGCAGCCCAAGGCGGCATCTCCGTGGATGACTGCGCGAAGGTCAGCCGGGTGCTGAGCGAGTGGCTTGATGTGGAAGACCCCATCTCCGGGGCTTACTACCTCGAGGTGTCCTCGCCCGGGTTCGACCGCCCCTTGCGGACGGCAGCGCATTTCGCTTCCCAGGTAGGGCAGCGGGTGAAGGTGGAAACGACGCTCCCCATCGGGGATAGACGGCGTTTTACCGGGAACCTGTTGGCCGTCGAAGGTGGCGAAGTGGTGGTGGATGTGGACGGGCAGCCATGGCGGCTGCCCTTGGCAGGTATCGCGCGTGCTCGCGTGGTCCCGGTTTGGTAGTGCGGAGCTTCGGTATGTCCAACAAAATCAGCCTCAAGGAAATCGTCGACGCCGTCGAGAGCGTGGCGAACGAGAAGGGCATCGATAAGGAAGTCATCTTCGGTGCGCTGGAAGCAGCGCTCGCTTCGGCGGCGCGCAAGCGTATCGGCGAAGAAGAGATCGATGTCCGCGTCGCCATCAATCGCAAATCCGGCGAGTTCGATGCCTACCGTCGCTGGAAGGTATTCGCTGACGACTCCCGCGAACTCGAATTTCCCTCGCGCGAATTGCGCATGGATGACGCGCTGGACGTGAACCCGGCCGCGGTCATCGGCGACTTCGTCGAGGAAGTGCTCCCCCCGGGCACCTTCGGTCGCATCGACGCCATGACTGCCAAGCAGGTCATCGTGCAGAAGGTCCGCGAAGCGGAACGCGCACAAGTCGTCGACGCGTTCCAGGAGCGCATTGGCACCATGGTCAGCGGCATCGTCAAGCGGGTTGACCGCAACGGTGTGTTCGTCGATCTCGGCGGTAATGCCGAGGGCTTCATTCCTCGGGAAAACCTCATCCCCCGCGAGCCGTTGCGCACGCAGGACCGCGTCAAAGCCTTTCTCAAGGAAGTGCGTTCGGAAATCCGCGGCCCGCAGATTTTCCTGTCGCGTACTGCTCCCGAGTTCCTCATCAAGCTCTTCGAACTCGAAGTGCCGGAAGTCGGTCAGGGGCTCATCCAAATTCTCGCTGCTGCCCGTGACCCGGGCGCGCGCGCCAAGATTGCCGTGCGCACTTTCGACAACCGCATCGACCCGGTCGGCGCCTGCGTCGGCATGCGTGGTTCGCGTGTGCAGGCCGTCTCCAACGAGATTGGCGGCGAGCGTGTGGACATCATTCCGTTTGACGACAACCCGGCGCAGTTCGTCATCAACGCCATGCAGCCTGCCGAAGTCACCTCGATCGTCGTCGACGAGGATTCGCACAGCATGGATATCGCTGTAGCTGAAGAAAAGCTGTCGCAGGCCATCGGTCGCGGTGGCCAAAACATTCGTCTCGCCTCTGAACTCACCGGCTGGCGGCTCAACATCATGAGCGAGCAGCAGGCCGAGGAGAAGAGCGAGGGCGAAACCCGCGCGCTCAAGGAACTGTTCATGCAGCAACTCGATGTGGACGCGGACGTTGCCATGATTCTCGTACAGGAAGGCCTCTCGTCCATCGAAGAGGTGGCCTACGTGCCTGCGAGCGAACTGCTGTCCATCAGCGAGTTCGACGAGGAAATTGTGAAAGAACTCCGTAACCGCGCTCGTGACGTGCTGCTGACGCAGGCCATTGCGAGCGAGGAAGGGGCCGAAGGCCCCGCCGCCGACCTCTACGATGTGGACGGCATGGACGAAGACCTTGCGCTGAAGCTAGCCGCCATCGGCGTGCGGACGCGAGAGGAATTGGCCGAGCAGTCCATCGAGGACCTCGCCGACATCGAAGGCCTCGACGCCGAGGCCGCGGGCAAACTGATTATGGCTGCCCGCGAGATCTGGTTCCAGGACCAGGCCTGAGCGGAGAGGTAGATACGCATGGCTGACGTTACCGTCACACAATTCGCCGAGGTCCTGAAGGTCCCGGTCCCCAAGCTGCTCACGCAGTTGGCCGAGGCTGGAATCCACGTGGATGGACCCACCTCTGTCATCAGCGACGACGCCAAGATGGAGTTGCTCTCGTTCCTGCGCCGTGCGCATGGCAAGGGAGAAGATGCGCCCAAGGCACCGAGCAAGATCACCCTGAACCGCAAGGTGCAGAGCGAGATCAAGGTCGGTTCCGCATTGGGCAAGGCTCGTACCGTCAACATCGAGGTGCGCGCCAAGAAGACTTACGTCAAGCGCGACACCATTGAGGACGAGGGTTCCCGCAAGGCCCAGGAGGAGGCGGACCGCCTCCGCGCCGAGGAAGATGCGCAGCGCCGGGTGGCCGAGGCCGCTCAGGAAGCCGAACGCGTCCGTCAGATGGCGGAAGATAACGCGCGCCGTGCCGAGGAAGATGCGCAGCGTCGTGTGCACGAGGCTGAGCAGCGTCGTGCCATGGAAGAGACCAACGCCCGCCGTCTCGAGGAGCAGCGCGCGAAGGAAGAGTCGGAACGCGAGCGTCGCAACCGTGCGGCTGCCAAGCCGGCTGAGCCGAACCGTGCCGCCACGCCGGCCCCGGCTCCAGGCGCGGGTGCTACGCGCTATGGACGCCAGGAACTGCATGTGGCGACCGACGTGTCGGCCCGTTACAAGAAGCAGCGCAAGCCGATGCGCACGGACCGCCGTGGCAACTCTGCACAGCGCGGCAACCCCGGCTCGCACGCCTTCGAGATGCCTACCGCGCCCATGAAGCGTGAAGTCGCCATTGGCGAGACCATCACCGTGGCGGAACTCGCCCAGAAGATGGCGCTGAAGGGCAGTGAGGTCATCAAGGCGATGATGAACATGGGCGTGATGGCCACCATCAACCAGCCCATTGATCAGGACACGGCCGTGCTGGTGGTTGAGGAACTCGGTCATACGCCGAAGACGCTCAAGGAAAACCAACTCGAGTCAGACCTCCAGGGTGCAGCCGGTGCTGGCGCCCAGGCGGCGCCACGCCCTCCGGTCGTGACCATCATGGGCCACGTCGACCACGGCAAGACTTCGCTGCTGGACTACATTCGTACCGCGAAGGTGGCTGCCGGCGAAGCCGGCGGCATTACCCAGCACATCGGCGCTTACCACGTGGAAACTCCGCGCGGCATCGTCACCTTCATCGACACGCCGGGTCACGCCGCTTTCACGAGCATGCGTGCCCGTGGTGCGCAGGCCACGGACGTCGTGGTGCTGGTCGTGGCAGCGGACGACGGCGTCATGCCGCAGACCATCGAAGCCATCAAGCACGCCAAGGCTGCCGGTGTCCCCATCATCGTTGCGGTCAACAAGGTGGACAAGCCTGAAGCAGACCCTGAGCGCGTCAAGCAGGAACTGACTCAGCACGAGGTCATCCCCGAGGAATGGGGCGGCAGCAACATGTTCGTCAACGTGTCCGCCAAGGTGGGCACCGGCATCGACAAGTTGCTGGAGACCATCCTCCTGCAGTCCGAAGTACTCGAACTTGCAGCACCGGTCGACGGTCTGGCCTCGGGCGTAGTGCTCGAATCCAGTGTCGAGAAGGGCCGCGGTCCCGTGGCTACCGTGCTGGTAAAGCGCGGCACCCTTAAGGTGGGCGACTCCGTGTTGGCCGGTCAGGAATTCGGCCGTGTGCGTGCCCTGTTCGACGAGAACGGCAAGTCCGTTCAGTCGGCCGGTCCGTCCATCCCTGTGCAGGTGCTCGGACTTTCGGGTGTACCGAACGCCGGTGACGACTTGCTCGCGGTGGAAAGCGAACGCAAGGCCCGTGAAGTGGCTTTGTATCGGCAAGGCAAGTTCCGTGACGTCAAGCTGGCCCGTGAGGCCAAGCGTGGTGGTGACGTCTTCCAGCAGATGGAAGATGGCAAGGCCAGCCAGGTGCAGGTCCTCATCAAGGCGGACGTGGCCGGTTCGGCGGAAGCCCTGCGCGATTCCCTCACCAAGCTCAGCACCGAAGAGGTGGTCGTCAAGGTCATCGCCAGCGGTGTGGGTGGCTTGACGGAATCCGACGTGAATCTCGCAATGGCGTCCAATGCCCGCGTGGTGGCGTTCAATGTGCGCGCGGATGCCGCAGCACGCAGCACCATCAAGGATCAGGGCGTCGATGTCCGTTACTACTCGGTCATCTACGAAGCCATCGACGATATTCGTGCTGCCATGACTGGCATGCTCTCGCCCGAGGTCAAGGAAAACATCGTTGGCTTGGCGCAGGTCAAGGAAGTGTTCCGCTCGAGCAAGTTCGGTCAAGTGGCGGGCAGCGTGGTCATCGATGGCTACCTTCGTCGCAACAACCCCATTCGCGTACTGCGCGACAACGTGGTCATTTTCGAAGGTGCGCTGGAAAGCCTGCGTCGCTTCAAGGATGACGTCAACGAAGTCCGTAACGGCACCGAGTGCGGTATCGCCGTTAAGGACTACAACGATGTCCGTGCCGGCGACCAGATCGAGTGCTTCGAACGCGTCACGGTGGAGCGCAAGCTTTAATGCCGCAGCCGCGTTCCCATCGCAGCCGGCGTCTGGAGGAGCAGTTGCTGCGGCTCCTCGCAGACCTGGTGCGGCGGGAAGTGAAGGACCCGCGCATTGGCGCAGTGACGCTCACAGCGGTGGAAGTGTCGCCCGACCTTTCCCATGCCACGGTGTATTTCCTGCCGTTTGGCATGGGCAAGGACCCAGCGCCGGTAGCGGAAGGGCTTGGCAAGGCGGCGGGTTACCTGCGCACCATGGTGGGCAAACAGCTCACTCTGCGCCATACCCCGCAGTTGCACTTCAAACTCGACACCACGCTCGAGAAGGGTATGGCCTTGAACGCGCTCATCAAGGAAGCTGTTGCGGATGACCGCCGACGGCAGACCGACGCGGACCCGTCCGCAGCGCCGGAGGGCGACACTCCCGATGTGAATGCCGACAAGCCTGTTGAAGGCAACGCTTCCGACGGTGGCTGAGGACCGTCCACCCCGGGTCGTTTACCGCGACCTCGATGGCGTGTTGCTGCTCGACAAGTCGGTCGGGCTTTCCTCCAATGCGGCCCTCCAGCGCGCCCGTCGGTTGCTGCGCGCCGCTAAAGCTGGCCATACCGGTAGCCTTGACCCTTTGGCCAGCGGCATGCTGCCTCTCTGCTTTGGTGAGGCCACGAAGGTGGCGGGTTACCTGCTCGACGGCGATAAGCGGTATGCGTTTCGTTTGGCTTTGGGGGCCAAGACCGCCACGGGCGATGCGGAAGGCCCGGTCGTCGCGGAGGCCGCCGTGCCAACCCTCGACGCCGCGCTCATCGAACAAGCGATGGCCGGCCTCCGCGGGCCCCAGCAGCAGGTGCCACCCATGCACTCGGCACTCAAGCGTGACGGTCGGCCGCTCTACGAGTTGGCGCGGCAGGGCATTGAAGTGGAGCGCGCGCCTCGGTCCGTAGTGCTCCACCAGTTGGTCTGCACGGGCTTCGGTACGGACTGGCTCGACGCGGAAGTCCACTGCTCCAAGGGCACCTATGTCCGTGTGCTCGGGGAGACCCTGGCTGCGGCGCTGGGGACGGTAGGGCATCTGGCTGCCTTGCGCCGGTTGTGGGCGGCGCCTTTCGCCGACCTGCCGGTAGTGACTCTGGAACAGTTGGAAGCCGAAGGGGAGGAGGCGCGCGAAGCCCGGCTCCTGCCGGCTGATGCCGCCTTGGTCGACCATCCGGCGGCGACCTTGTCGCTGGCGGCAGCGCGCGCGCTGGCCCGCGGCCAGAACCCGCTTGTTGAAGATTCGTCCCCTGAAACTGACGCCGGTAAAGTCTGGCGACTTTATGGCCCGGATGCCTCGTTTCTCGGTTTGGGCGAGGTGGTTTCCGGCGCTGCCGGTGCGGCGACGTGGCGCGCGGTGCGTCTGTTCGCCGGACCCGTCGCGCGTTTCGCTGGAAGTGGTTGAACCACAAAGGAAAGCCCCGTACAATGCGCGGCTTCCCACAAGGCTAGAAAGTAGTTCAGGACATCACATGCCCCTATTGACTGAGCAGAAGGCGGAAATCGTCTCCAAGTTCGCGCGTGGCGCGAACGACACGGGTTCCCCGGAGGTGCAAATTGCCCTCCTGTCGAAGCGCATCAGCGGTCTCGGCGAGCACTTTGCTGCCCACAAGGCGGACCACGCCTCGCGTCGCGGCCTGCTGAAGATGGTGAACCAGCGCCGCAAGCTGCTGGATTACCTCAAGAGCACCGCTCCCGAGCGGTACCAGAAGGTTATCGGCGAACTGGGCCTGCGCCGCTAAAGGCCAGCCCCCGACCGCGGCCCGCCTCCAAGGTGGGCCGTGTCGTTTTGGGCAGCCTCGCTGCACCCGTTCACAACTCCGAATTCCCAAGGACACTCACGTGACCGCACATAAAGTTTCGTTTCCCTACGGACCACACACCGTCACCATCGAGACCGGCGAGATGGCTCGTCAGGCCGACGGCGCCGTCCTCGTCAGCGCCTCCGGCACCGTGGTGCTCGTCACCGCTGTCGGCTCCAAGTCCGCCGCTGCCGGCCGCGACTTCTTCCCGCTGACTGTCGACTACCAGGAGAAGACCTACGCCGCGGGACGAATCCCGGGTGGCTTCTTCAAGCGCGAAGGCCGTCCGTCGGAGAAGGAGACGCTGGTCTCCCGCCTCATCGACCGCCCGGTGCGCCCGCTGTTCCCGGAAGGCTTCTACAACGAAGTACAGGTCATCGCCACCGTGGTGTCGCTGGACGCCGAAGTGCAGGCCGACATGCTCGCCATGATTGGTGCCTCTGCCTCGCTGGCGCTCTCTGGCATGCCTTTCTCCGGCCCCATCGGCGCTGCCCGCGTCGGTTACAAGAATGGCGCCTACCTGCTGAACCCGCCTGCCAAGGAACTGGCCACCTCGGACCTCGACCTCGTCGTCGCCGGTACCGCCAAGGCCGTGCTCATGGTGGAGTCCGAAGCCACGGGCCTCAGCGAGCAGGTCATGCTCGGCGCCGTTACTTTCGGCCATCAGCAGTTGCAGGCTGCCATCAGCGCCATCAACGAACTGGTCGCGGTGTGTGGCAAGCCGAAGTGGAACTGGGAAGCTCCCCCGGCGGATGAGGCCCTCGAGGCCGCCGTCAAGGGCGCTGCTGGCCAGGCCCTGAACGATGCCTACCGCATCACGGACAAGAAGGCCCGTCAGGACGCCGTTCGTGCCGCTCGCGAAGCTACCACCACCGCGCTATGTGGTGGGGAAGCCGCCAAGTTCGAAGCCGAGAAGGTCAAGAAGGCCTTTGGCGACCTCGAATACCGCATCGTGCGCGACCGCATCCTGTCGGGTGAGCCCCGCATCGATGGTCGTGACCACAAGACGGTTCGTCCCATCAACATCCGCGTTGGCGTGCTGCCGCGTACCCACGGTTCGGCTCTGTTCACCCGCGGCGAAACGCAGGCGCTGGTGGTTACCACCCTCGGCACCGGCCGCGACGCGCAGATCATCGACGCGCTGGAAGGCGAACGCAAAGAAGCGTTCATGTTCCACTACAATTTCCCTCCGTTCAGCGTAGGCGAAACCGGCCGCGTCGGTTCGCCGAAGCGCCGCGAAGTGGGTCACGGCAACTTGGCCAAGCGTGGCGTGAAGGCAGTCATGCCCACCCTCGAGAAGTTCCCGTACGTCCTGCGTGTCGTGTCGGAAATCCTCGAGTCGAACGGCTCCAGTTCCATGGCTTCCGTGTGCGGCAGCAGCTTGGCGCTCATGGACGCCGGCGTGCCCATCAAGGCCCCGGTGGCCGGTGTGGCCATGGGCCTCGTGAAGGAAGGCGATCGCTTCCAGGTCCTCACGGACATCCTGGGTGACGAAGACCATCTTGGCGACATGGACTTCAAGGTGGCCGGTACCAAGGACGGCGTCACTGCCCTCCAGATGGACATCAAGATTGAAGGCGTCACGCCGGAAATCATGGAAGTCGCTTTGGCTCAGGCCCTCGACGGTCGCCTGCACATCCTCGCCGAGATGAACAAGGTGCTGTCGACCCCGCGCTCGGAAATGTCCGAGTGGGCGCCGACCATCACCACGATGAAGATCGACCCCGAGAAGATTCGTGAAGTCATCGGCAAGGGTGGTGCGGTCATCCGTGCCATCACCGAAGAAACGGGCTGCACCATCGACATCGAAAACGATGGCACCGTGAAGATCGCTTCCGTGAACGGCGCTGCTGCACGCGAAGCTCGTCGTCGCATCGAACTCATCACCGCGGAAGTGGAAGTGGGCTCGATCTACGAAGGCAAGGTGGTCCGCCTCATGGACTTCGGCGCTTTCGTCACCATCCTCCCTGGCCGCGACGGTCTCGTGCACATCTCGCAGATTAGCGACGAGCGTGTAGAGCGCGTCAGCGACAAGCTGAAGGAAGGCGATGTGGTGCGTGTGAAGGTGCTCGAAGTCGACCGTCAGGGTCGCGTGCGCTTGTCCATGCGTGATGTGGGCGGCGAAGGCTGACCTACATTGCCTCGGCCCGCTTCGGCGGGCTGAGCGAAAATCAAAAAAGGGCCCTTCGGGGCCCTTTTTTGTGGGAGCCAGCTTGCTCGCGACTTACCGCCTTAGGGCTTGCCGGCTTCCAGAAACCCTTTCAGCAATTCGTCCTGCGTTTCTTTCCAACGCTGGAAGTTGTCCTGCGCCAAATTCGCCTGCGTTAGGGTGCTTGGGTCGTAACCGACCATGGAGCGCATTCGCTGGTTCATTTGCTGCTGCTGTTGCAGGAACAGCCGCAGGCTTTGCTCGAGATATTGACCGATGAAACCTTGCATGGTGCCGCCGTAGCTGCGGATGACCTGTGCCAGAAAGTCTTCGCTCATCACGGGTTCGCTGCGCTCTTCTTGCTCCGAGATGACCTGCAGCAGCACGGCACGGGTAATGTCGGCCCCCGTCTTTTTTTCGCGCACCACGAAGGGAATTTTCTCCAGCACCAGCCTGCGCACGTCGGTCAAAGCGACGTAACGGCTCTCGACATTGTCGTAGAGGCGACGATTCGGGTACTTGGTAATGACGCGGGGTTCGGACATGGAGGCTCCCGTCTGTCCCCGGATGTTACACCGCGCAGCGCCAATCAATGCAAGTGGAGGTTGGCCGCACCGGAGAGTGGCGCGGGGTTCCAGTGTGCGGCCGCCCAAGCATGGAGTTCGTGCGCGTTCTCGATATAGGGGGGTGGTTCGGGCTGTCGAAGTAGTTTCAACGCGAGGCGTAGCGCTGTGGTTGGCACCATTTCTGCCACCGCGGCACTGCTACGGGACTTCGACAACTTCGTGCCGTCTGGCTCGACCACCAATGGCAGGTGCGCATAGTCGGGTTCCGGTAGACCCAGCAGGCGTTGCAGGAAGAGTTGGCGGGGCGTGTTGTCCAGCAGGTCCACGCCACGGACGACTCGCGTTATTCCTTGAGCGGCGTCATCAACGACTACCGCCAACTGGTAGGCGTGAAAGCCATCTTTGCGGCGGACGACGAAGTCACCGACTTCGCTTTCCAAGTCCTGGCGTTGCCATCCTTGCCAATCGTCCTGCCAACGTAAGGTGCCTGAGTTGTGGGTATTCACGCGAAGCGCTACATCTGACTTGGGGCGTGGTGCACCGGGCTGAAGACGGCCTACGGTACGGCAGGTGCCAGGATAAGCGCCCTGATAATCGCTTCGACCACAATGACAGACGAACAAGCGCTCTTGCGCTTGGAGTAAATCCAAAGCGTTTTCATAAGCTTGCAAGTTTTTTGACTGAACTAGAACAGGTTCAGTCCAGATGAATCCGAGGTTTTTCAGGGTGCTGAAGATACGGTCGGCAGCACCGGGGACAGCTCTGGCCTCGTCGATATCTTCCAATCTCAGGAGCCAGTCATCTCCACGATGGCGGGCATCGAGGGAACTGGCAAGGGCTGCAACCAGCGAGCCCAGATGCAGGTCGCCGGTAGGCGAGGGGGCGAAACGCCCCCTGCCGACGGGCACGGATCAGCCCCGATAGCGGTCGTCGCGGTCGCCGTACTGGCGCTCGCGACGCTCGCGACGCTCCTGCGCCTCGAGGCACAGGGTGGCGACTGGTCGTGCTTCGAGACGCTTTACCCCAATCTCCTCGCCTGTTTCCAAGCAGTAGCCGTAGGTACCGTCTTCGATGCGCTTGATCGCTTCGTCGATTTTCCGAATGAGTTTGCGCTCGCGGTCGCGTGTGCGCAGTTCCAGACCGAATTCCGACTCGAGCGTAGCGCGGTCATTCGGGTCGGGCGGGTTGGCCGCTTCGTCCTTCATGTGCGTCACGGTGCGGTCCACTTCTTCCATGAGCTCGCGTTTCCAGGTTTCGAGCAAGGTGCGGAAGTGCTCCACCTGGGCGAGGTTCATGTACTCCTCGTCCTTGCGCAACTGGTAAGGCTTGAAGTTGCGTGGGCCGCGCAGGGCACTGCCGCCGCCTTCTTCGTCGTCTTCGGTGCGCTGCACCAGCTTGCCGACGTTGATCAGGGGCTTGCCCGGTGGGACCGGCTTGGTAGCTCCTAGTTTGGGAGCGGCAGGCGGCGTTGTCGACGGGACGGGGATTGAGATGTTCGTAGGCTCTTTGCTGGCAGGCGCGGCAGACTTTGCGGCGCTCTTGCCACCCGCTTTGGCGGTGGGTGTGGGGGGCTGCTGCGCTACTGCCGTGGCGGCGGGCACAGCTTTGGGCGCCGGCGCAGCCTTGGCAGACGCCTTGGGTGCTTCCTTCGGCGCTTGCTTGGGTGTTGGTGCAGGCTTCGCCACTACCTTCGCCGGGGCCGGAGTAGCCTTAGCTGGGGCCGGAGCGGGCTTGGCAGTGGGGGCCTTCGGGATGGCCTTGGCAGCGGGTTTGGCTGCAGGCTTCACCGGCGCCTTGGCCGGGACCTTGGCTGGCGTCTTTACCGCCGCCTTTACCGGGGCCTTCGCCTTGTGCGGCGTTTTGGCGACTGGCTTGGGCGCAGCTTTGGGAGCCGCCTTCGCGGCGGCCTTGGTCGCCTTGGCGGCGGGCTTTGCGGGGGTCTTGGGGGGCTTCACGGGGGCTTTCTTTGCCTTCGTGACCGCTTTGGGGGCGGCCTTTGGGGGGGCTTTGGAAACCGGTTTGCGCGCGGCAGCTTTCGCCGCCGGCTTGGCAACCGGGCGATTCGAGCCCTTGGACTTGGTCACAGGCTTCTTCGATGGCATCGGCGTGTCCTCGATTACTTCAAGACTCCGCGTAACGGCGCCGATTATAACCACCAATCGCTAAGGAAGCGTGACCGACGGGGCCGGCGTCCATCCGGGCTGGCGGTGTTCGACCACGACGCTGGTGTAAATGCCGCCCCGCACGTTCCATTTTGCCGTGAGACGCATGAAGCGCGGCTGGGTAGCCCCGGCGAGATGCTCGAGGATTTGGTTGGTCACCGCCTCGTGGAAGGCGCCGCGGTCCCGGAAGGACCACAGATAGAGCTTCAGGCTCTTCAATTCGACGCACTTGCTGTCGGGCACATATTCCAACTGGAACTGCGCGAAATCCGGCTGGCCCGTCAGGGGGCACAGGCACGTGAATTCGGGGAGGTCCATGCGGATGGTGAAGTCCCGGCCCGGGTTCGGATTCGGGAAGGTATCGACTGCCTCTTGAGGCAGTGTGGGGCCGCGAGCGGGCGCCCCGGGGGGCGTGGAGGGTAGCTGGTTCATGAAGGTATTTTAAATGCGCTGTCAAGGGGTGTCAGGAGGGGGTGCGTAATCTACACTATGCCGCTTGTCCACGGGGGTTCCCGGATGCGTTTGTCCAAGCTCAAGGTCGCCGGCTTCAAGTCGTTCGTCGACCCGACCACTGCCCACTTCCCTCACAACCTCACCGGGGTCGTGGGTCCCAATGGTTGCGGCAAGTCCAACATCATCGATGCCGTGCGCTGGGTCATGGGCGAAATTTCCGCCAAGCACCTGCGCGGCGAATCGATGAACGACATCATCTTCAACGGCTCCAATACCCGCAAACCGGTGGGCACAGCCTCCGTCGAGTTGGTATTCGACAATGCCGACGGCACCATCACCGGTCCCTATGCCGCGTTCGCCGAGGTTGCGCTGAAGCGCCAAGTGTCGCGCGATGGCACCTCCACGTATTTTATCAACGGCAGCAAGTGCCGCCGCAAGGACATCACGCAGTTGTTCCTCGGCACTGGCCTTGGCAGCCGCAGTTACGCCATCATCGAACAGGGCATGATCTCGCGCGTCATCACCGCGAAGCCCGAAGAGATGCGCGGCTTCATCGAAGAGGCCGCCGGTATCTCCCGTTACAAGGAACGCCGGAAAGAGACGGAGAGCCGCATTGCCGGAACCCGCGAAAATCTCGAGCGCTTGAATGACCTGCGCGACGAAGTAGACAAGCAACTGCGTCATCTGCAACGGCAGGCGGCCACAGCGCGTCGCTATCAGGGCTTCAAGGAAGAGGAACGCAAGTTCCACGCCGAACTTCTGGCTTTGCGCTTGCGCGACCTTGATGCCGAAGCCGAAGGGCGTGGGCATGCGTTCAGCGAACGCGAACTGGCCTTGCAAGCAGCGGTGGCCACGCTGCGTGCGGCAGAAGCAGCCGTGGAACAGGCGCGCGAGGCTACTGCCGCGCGTCAGGAAACCTTGGGTGGCGTGCAGGCGCGGCATTACCAGTTGGGTGCCGAAGTCACCCGTACCGAACAGAGTCTGCAGTTCGCCAAGGACCTGCGCGCTCGGCAGCGCACGGACCTCGACCAGGCCACGGCTGCGCAGGTGGAAGCGGAAGCCGTTCTGGCCCGCGACCAGACGCAGGCCGATGAATTGGCAACCTCGTTGGCCCAGCTTGAGCCGGAGTTCGAGGCTGCCCGCGAGGTGGAGGCTGCCGCTCAAGGCCGCCTCGAAGAAGCTGAAGGCATGCTTGCTACTTGGCAACAGGGCTGGGAAACCTTCACCCGCCAGACCGCCGACGCCAACCAGAAAGCCATGGTCGAGCGTGCGCGCATTGAGCAACTCGATAACCGCCTGCGTCGCCTGCTGCAGCAGCAGGAGCGCGTGGACGGGGAACGCGACACGCTGGGCGGGGTATCGCTCGAAGAACAGTTAGAGGCAGGCACGCTGCGCGAAGCAGAAGCC
>CALQLF020000052.1 GCA_943331345.2 Candidatus Planktophila lacus
ATCGTCGGCACGAAGGCGCGAATGGGGTTCAGGGCGAGCGCGGCACGCAGCTCCGCGACGGTACGCAGTATTTCCACGGGGCGAACGTCCGTTTACCAGGCGTGGAGCGCGTTGTCCGGGAACGTGCCGGACTTCACCGCAGCCACATAGGCGGCCACAGCTTCAGGCACGCCACTGGCGCCCTGCATGAAGTTGCGCACGAAGCGCGGCGTGCGCCCGAGCGTAATGCCCAGCATGTCGTGCATGACCAGCACTTGGCCGGCTGTGTCGCTGCCGGCGCCAATGCCGATGGTGTGGCAATTCGGCAGTTGTTGTGTCAGTTCAGCCGAGAGGCGCGCCGGCACCATCTCCAGCACCAGCAGGCTCGCGCCCGCGTCCTGCAAGGCGAGGGCGTCGGTGCGCAATTGGTCGGCCGTGGCAGTATCGCGGCCCTGTACGCGGTAGCCGCCCAAGGAGTGGACCGTCTGCGGCGTCAGGCCGAGATGGCCGCACACCGGGATGCCGCGGTCTACGAGGAACCGAACCGTATCGGCCGTCCAGCCGCCGCCTTCCAGTTTCACCATGTGGGCGCCGGCTTGCATCAGCACCGCGGCGTTGCGGAAGGCTTGCTCGGGCGACTCGTGGTACGAAGCGAAGGGCATGTCGGCGATGATCCAAGCCGTACCCTGCACGCGGCGCACGCCACGGACCGTGCATTCGGTGTGGTAGCGCATGGCTTCCAGCGTAACGCCAACCGTGCTGTTGAGGCCCTGCACCACCATGCCAAGGGAGTCGCCCACGAGAATGCAATCGACGCCCGCATTGTCGGCCACGGCCGCAAGGGTTGCGTCGTAGGCAGTGACCATGGTGATCTTTTCACCGCGGGCACGCATCTCGCCAAGGCGCGGCAGACTGACCGGCTTGCGCGAGCCTACCGGCGAGGCAGGCGGCAGCGTGCCGTAGGGCACGGACTCGGTCGAAACGGGCTCGAAGGTGCCGGGGAGTTCTGACATGGCGCGAACCTTACCATGGGGAGGCCCCCGAATGCCTCTGTCGGGGAGTAAGCAGGTATTGGGGCCACGCAGGGGATGGCTGCCATTACGGCCTGCCATTGCAGGCGGAGTAGGGCGTAGGTAGGCTCGTGGCGTTTATGGCTGTGCTTGTTTCAGGCGCGGCGCTTTTTCTGCTAAAGCCTAAGGAATTCGCCTTGTTCAGTGGTCTTACCGAACCCTCCCGTTGGTCGCTTCCTGCCGCCCTCGCAGAACATGCTGCGCAGCAGCCAAATGCTCTTTGGGTAACTACCACCGATGGCGAAACCCTCACCTTCGGACAGGTGGCGGCCGACGCGGCGCGCGTGGCTGGCTGGCTAGAGGCGCTCGGCGTGGAGCGTGGCGCGACGGTTGCCGTCATGATGGGTAGCACGCTGGATTTCATTCGCGTGTGGCTCGGCCTGCAATACCGCGGAGCCGTTGGCGTATTGCTGAATACGGAACTCTCCGGGGCGTTCCTTGAACACCAGTTGGCCAACTGCGGCTGTGCCTTCGCTATTGCTGACGCCACATTGGCCCCGCGTGTGGTGGCTGCGGCGCCGCAAGCGCCCGCGCTGCGGCGGCTGGCGGTCGTGGCGCGGCCTGGCGCACCCGCTGAAGCCGTTGCCATGGGCACACTCGAGGCCGTGCCGTTCACCGCTTGGCAGCAGGCGGCGCCGGTGGCGCTTGCGTTGCCAGCGGGCCAGGACATTGCCTGCATCATGTACACCTCGGGCACGAGTGGCCCGGCGAAGGGCGTTCTTATGCCCTACAGGCACTGTGCGCTCTACGGCATCGGCACGCTGAAGTCCGTGGAACTCACGGCAGCAGACCGCTACTACATCACGCTGCCGCTGTTTCACGTGAACGGTCTGTTCATGCAACTGGGCGCCACTTTGCTCGCCGGCACAGTGGCCATTATTCGTGAGCGCTTCAGCGCCACGGAATGGCTGAACGATGTGCGCCGCCATGGCGCTACCGTCACCAACAACCTAGGTGCGCTCGCGGCATTTGTGGCGGCCACGCCGCCGGCGGCCAACGACCGCGAGCACTCGCTGCGCGTGGTGCAGAACGCACCGAACGTGCCTGAACTCGAGCGCGTATTCCGCGAACGCTTCGGTGTGCCGCATGTCACGTCGGGCTTCGGCATGACGGAAGTGAACATTCCCATCTGGGGCCGCGTAGGACATTCCACGCCCGGGGCTGCAGGCTGGGTTCATGAAGAACACTTCGAGGTCATCATCGCCGACCCGGAAACCGACCTGCCCGTGCCGCGCGGTGGCCTCGGCGAAATTCTCGTGCGGCCCAAGATTGCCGGCGGCTTCATGGCGGGCTACCACGGCATGCCGGAGAAGACCGTGGAGGCTTGGCGGAACCTTTGGTTTCACACGGGCGACGCCGGCATCATGGACGACTCGGGCTTGGTCACTTTCGTGGACCGCCTGAAGGACTGCATCCGTCGGCGCGGTGAGAACATTGCCGCGAACGAAGTGGAGTTCGCGGTGGCGGGTTTGCCTGGTGTGGCGGAAGTGGCCGCCTTCGCCGTGCCTAGCGATCTGCTCGGCGGCGAAGATGAACTGATGCTGGCCGTGGTGGCAGTGCCGGGCAGTGGCTTTGACCCGCTCGCTTTTGCAGAGGCCGCCGATGCCTTGCTGCCGCGCTTTGCGCGGCCGCGCTATGTTGAGGTGGTGGAAGCTTTGCCGAAGACCGCCACCGGCAAGGTGCAACGCGCTGTATTGCGCAAGCGTGGCAGCGTGAATGCTTTGGACCGTGGCGAACCGCAACGCAGAGTGAAAACCCCATGACCATGCTCGCTATCGAAGCCATCCGTGCGCACTTTCCGGCATTGCAGCGCCAGCAAGGCGGGCATCCGGTGGCGTATTTCGATGGGCCCGGCGGTACGCAGGTGCCGGCGAGTGTGCCTGCGGCCATCACCGACTATCTGCTCAACCACAACGCCAATGCGCATTGGGCCTTCACCACCAGCGTGGAGACGGATGCCATCGTTCTCGCCGCACGCGAGGCCTATGCGGATTTCCTGCACTGCGCACCGAACGAAATAGTCTTCGGCGCCAACATGACCACGCTCACGTTCCATTTGGCACGTGCCATCGGGCGTGGTTTGCAACCGGGCGACGAGATTGTCGTGACGGACTTGGACCATCACGCCAACCGCGGGCCGTGGCAGGCCATCGCCAAGGACCGTGGTCTCGTGCTGCGTTCGGTACGGCTGGACACGGCAAGCGGAGAGCTGGACTGGGATGATTTCCAGCGACAAATGACATCGCGCACGCGACTGGTGGCAGTGGGTGCCGCTTCTAATGCGCTGGGCACTGTCAACGATGTGAAGCGTGCCGTGGCTTTGGCTAAAGCAGTGGGGGCGCTCAGTTTCGTGGATGCGGTGGCCTATGCGCCGCATGCGCTGGTGGATGTGCAGGACTGGGGCTGTGATTTTCTGGCCTGCAGTGCTTACAAGTTCTACGGCCCGCATGTGGGGGTGCTCTATGGCCGCCACGCCTTGCTGGCAGCGCTGGACGTGCCGAAGCTGGAGCCTGCGCCGGAGACTGCGCCCGATCGATTGGAAACGGGGACGGCGAACTTCGAGGGCATTGCCGGTGCTGCCGCGGCCGTGAATTTTTTGGCCAGCCTAGCTGCGGGCAGTACCCGTCGGGCCAGGCTCGAAGCGGCGTTTGCCGGCCTGCACGAGCACTCCAAGGCGCTGTTCGCCGAGCTGTGGAATGGGCTTGCGGCCATCCCGGGCCTGACGCTCTACGGCCCACCGCCGCGGGAGCAGCGCATTCCGACGCTCTCCTTTACTTTGGCGGGCGTTACGCCGGAGCAACTCTCGCGGCAGTTGGCAGCTGTCGGTTTGTTCGCTTCCAGCGGCAATTTTTATGCCGCCACGGTGGCGGAGCGCTACGGCCAAGAGGTTGAAGGTTTCTTGCGGGTGGGCCTGTCTTGCTACAGTACCCGCAGCGAAGTCGCCCGTTTGGTGGCGGCGGTACAGGCCATGCGGGGTTAGCCCCGTGGCGTTAACCCAGCATGGGCGCTGCTGGGGGCGTCATGCCTCGAAGCGTCTGCCTGCCCTGAAGGGTTTCCGGTTTCCTCGGTTTTCATTTTTCACTAACAGGATTTTCAACATGATTCGAACTTCACTTCGCAGCGGGCGTGTCCTGCTGGGCCTCGCGGCTTCCCTGGCGCTGCTGGCCGGTTGCGGTGGCGGCGAGCGCGCCAAAATTACCAGCCTCGAGCAAATGGCCAATGGCGAGTTCGCCATTCCCACCGGCACGGTGGTGGACCAGTTGGTGAACTCCAAGCTGCCGCAGGCGAAGTTCAAGTACTTCAACAACGTGCTCGATGCCGCCATGGCAGTGAAGACCGGCAAGGCCGATGCCGCCGCCTACGACGAGCCCATCCTGCGCAACATCGCCGGCAAGAACCCGGGCCTGAAGGTGCTGCCCGAGCCCATCACTATTGACCAGTACGGTTATGCCGTGCGTTTGGACGACGCTGCCCTGAAGACGGCTATCGACGAAGTGGTAGCTGCCGCGCGTGCCGATGGCACCTATCAGCAGATGATGGACCGCTGGTTGCCCAAGGTGGGTGCCCCCGCGGCGATGCCGGCGCTGCCGGTTGGCGATGGTAGCGGCGGCGTGCTGCGCTTCGGCACTGCCGCTACCAACGAGCCCTTCTCGTTCGTGGATGGTTCGCATCAGGTGGTAGGGATGGACGCCGAGTTCGCCGCCCGCGTGGCAGCGAAGTTGAACCGCAAGCTCGAGATCGTGAACATGGACTTCGGCGCCATGATTCCCGCGCTCATCGCCGGCAAGGTCGACATGATCGGTGCCTGCATCACCATCACGGAAGAGCGCAAGAAGTCCGTGCTCTTCTCCGAGTCGTACTACACCGGTGGCATCTCGGCGCTGGTGCGCGAGTAATCGATGAAACTGGCCAAGGAACACATCATTGCCCCGCCGGGGTTTAACCGGTGGCGTGTTGCCTTGGCCTCGGTGGCTATCCACCTCTGCATCGGCTCCGTTTACGCTTGGAGCGTATTCAACCCCGCGCTCACCCGTTTGGTGGGCGTGGTGGCTCCAGCGGCGGATGACTGGTCGCTAGGGAGCGTGGTCTGGATTTTCTCCGTGGCCATTGTCTTCCTCGGGCTCTCTGCGGCCACGGTGGGAAAGTGGCTGGAGAAGAGGGGGCCGCGTGCCGTCGGCGTTGTGGCAGCGCTCTGTTGGAGCGGCGGCTTCTTTGTTGGCGCTCTGGGGCTTCAGTCGCACCAGTTGTGGCTGCTGTACTTGGGCTACGGCGTTCTTGGTGGCTGTGGCCTCGGTCTTGGTTATGTGTCGCCGGTGTCCACCCTCATCCGTTGGTTCCCCGACCGTCGCGGCATGGCCGCGGGGCTAGCCATCATGGGCTTTGGTGGCGGTGCCATCATCGCCGCGCCACTTAAAACTTGGTTGCTGGCGCACTTCGCGAAAGCGCCAGTGTTCCTCGGTGCCATGGGGCAGGTGAAGTTGATCACCGAGGGCGGACGCCAGTTCGCCGAATTGGCTGCCGGACGCGCCGAAGTGGTGGTAGCCACCGCCAAGGAAGCCGCCGTGCTCCCGGGCGGTGGTGAAGCCGGCGTCTATCTTGTCGGTAGTGGCGATACGGGCGCTGCCGCCACGTTCCTGGTGCTCGGTACGGTTTATCTCGTGGTCATGTTGCTCGCCGCGTTCAGTTATCGCGTGCCCGCGGCGGGCTGGCAGCCCGCTGGCTGGTCGCCTCCTCCCGAAGCGGCCTCCGATGGCATGATCAGTTCACATCAAGTGCATGTAGAGGAAGCGCCCAAGACGGCGCAGTTCTGGTTGCTGTGGGTGGTGCTGTGCATGAATGTCACGGCGGGCATTGGCGTGCTGGGTGTGGCCAAGACCATGATGGGCGAGATTTTCGGCACCACGCTGCCCGCGATAGTCACTGCCGGCTTCGCCAGTTTTTATGTGCTGATGATCTCTGTGTTCAATATGACAGGGCGTTTCGTGTGGGCTTCTGCTTCCGACCGTTTCGGGCGCCAGAATGTTTACCACTGTTTCTTTATTCTCGGCACGCTGCTGTATTTGTCTTTGCCATGGTTTGCCTCGCAAGCGGTGGTACAGCCGGCGGTGTGGCAGTTGGCAGGCTTCTACGCAGCCACCATGCTTATCTTCACGATGTATGGCGGTGGGTTCGCCACCATCCCGGCTTATCTAGCCGACCTGTTCGGTACGATGCATGTCGGGGCCATTCATGGGCGACTGCTCACGGCGTGGTCGGTGGCGGGAGTGCTTGGGCCCTTGCTGATGACGCAGTTGCGTGAGCGTTCGGTCATGTTCGCGGTGCATGATTTGGTGGCGAAAGTGGACCCTGCCGTCTTTCTGGCCACTTTCGGTGAGCCAGTGAGCAATCTCGACGAGTTAGTAACGGCCAATACCGTCACCATCCACAAGCTCATGGATCTGGTGCCCGCGGGAACGCCGGACCCGACGGCTGGGCTTTACAACACCACGCTGTATTTGATGGCCGGTTTGCTGGTGGTGGCGTTTGTGGCGAATTGGCTGGTGCGCCCAGTGGCAGTGCGCCACCGCGTGGAATACACGCATCCCAAGGCCTAAAGACGCCTGCGCGGTTTCACGCGTAGGCCAGCAAGGCGCGCGCCAATTCCTCGCGCGTGGCACTGCGTAGCGCTGGCGGTGCCACCACCTCGGCACCGCTCCCATGGCGCAGCACGTCCATTAGCAGTTCCTTGTCGTGCCGGTAGGGCACGCGCAGTTCGTAGCGGCCATCCGGCAACCACTGGCTAGTTTGGTCGGCGTGCCAAATTTCGTCGGCGACCCAACGCGCTGCCGTAGGGGTGAAGCGCAGCACGGCCACTTTGTCCGCGGCCCCTTCGTAAATGCCATAGGCCGATTCGAGCCGTGCATTCACCAGCTCTTCGGGCGGTTCGTAGGCATCGTCTTCCAGTACGTGCGCGATGCGAAAGCGGTCTACGGCAAACACGCGCAGGTCGGCGTGTTCGTGACACCACGCGGCCAAGTACCAGTTATCACGGTAGTAGACGAGGCGTACCGGTGAGAGAACGCGGCTGGTGGTCTCGTCACGGCTGCGGCTGTGGTATTCCGCTTCCAACCGCCGGCGACGAATGAGCGCGTCGGTAACACGGGTGAAGTGCACGGTGTCGACGTTACGCGCCTGCTTTCGCTCCAACTTCACCCGGCGTGCCACCTCCGGGCTTCCGGAGGGGCGCTGCCGCAGCAGCTTGTCGAGTTTGCGCCGCAGTGGTGCTAGCTCCACACGCAGCAGTCCCAGAGAAATCTGTCCGAGCACCTCTTCGGCGGTAAGCAGGGCGGCTAGTTCCTGGCCGTTGAACCACAGGCCGGGCAGGGGCTGCGGTGCGGCCGCTTGCGGCGTGTTGCGCTCGTACAGGTAGCCCTTTTGAAAATGGTCGTAGCCGATAGGCGCGTTCAATTGTTCGCGCAGGAAGCGGATGCTCCGCTTGACGGTGGCGGGGGAGGCATCCAAGCGGGAACACAGTTCTTCCAAGGCCAAAGGCTCGCGCGAGCCCCGCAGCAATTGGTCTAGTTCCTGTACGCGTTCGAATCTGGCCATCCGCGCCTCGCCCTAGCTTCCCCTTTACAAGGGGATACACCATCGCGACGACCTTGCCCATTAGGGCAACGGCGTCGACCGCCGATTGTCCGACACTAGGTTAAACAGTGCACGGCGACCATCGCGGGAGAACGTTTTGTGCAAATTGCTTTGCAAAATGCAAAGACCTGCCATACTTCTGGCCAGTTCCGTTGTTGGCGGTCCCGCATGCGTCCGAACTCTTCCCCCGCACTACCTGTGACTCCCGCTGACCCCGCGGAGGCCGTCGATCGCGCCACGACTGCCGTCGTCGCGGCCATGAGCCATGAACTGCGTACGCCATTGGCGGCTATCACCGGCTCACTCCAGTTGCTTGGCGAGATGGCGCTGGACCGTGAGGAGCAGCGGTTGGTGAGAATCGCTCGCCAATCGGCGGCGGCACTCACTCACCTGCTGGACGACGTGCTCGACTTCGCTCGTATCGAGGCCGGCGCGATTGAGTTGGAGACGGTCGAGTTCGAGCCGGAGCGCTTGCTGGATGGCGTAGTGCAATTGTTGGCACCTCGCGTCAGCCAACAGCGTGTGTTGTTGACCACGGAACTGGATATCGCCCTTCCCGGTCGCTTGAGCATGGCCCGTGACCGCGTCCGTCAGGTATTGCTGCATTTGGCCAGTCATGCCATTCGTTCCAGTTCGGGCGGCGAGGTGGCACTAAAACTTGGCCCCGGTGCCGCCGGGCACTTGCGCCTGGAAGTTTGCGATAACGGGTCGGGCATACCACTGGACCGGCAAGCGGATGTGTTCGTACCAAGAGCCCTGGCGGACTACGGGCGGGCGAATTCGGCGAGTGGGGCGGGCCTCGGTCTCGAGATGTGCCAGCGCTTGGTCGAGTTGCTAGGCGGGCAGATTGGCATGACGAGTGTGCCCGGCATGGGTAGCACTTTCTGGGCGGAACTACCTTGGCAAGCGGCACCTTTGGACAACCCGATGGCGAGGCCCGCGGGGTCGGCGAAGCGCATCTTGGTACTTGTCGAAGGCTCGCTAGGCAAACAAGTAGAACGGCAGTACGCGGCTTGGGGCATGCAGGTCAAACGCGTGGCGACTGCCGCGGAAGCCGCAGGCGCGCTGGAAGTGGGCGTTGGCATTCCCTACGACCTCGCCGTGGTGGATTTGCGGCTTGGGCGCGTGGCTGGGGGTGTACCGTCCACGCTGCTGACGGAATTCCGCGCCGCTGGTGTGCCCGTAGCCGCCTTGCAAGATGCATTCGCCATGACTGCGGGTTCGGCGCGCGACCACGGAGTGGACCATTTGCTCGCGGTGCCACTGCTGCTGGATGACCTGCGGCAGTGCCTGCAGTCGGGAGCAAGGGCTGCTGCGGAGTTACCTACGGAGCGCCCTCTCGCACGTCGCTTGCGCGTGCTGCTGGCGGACGACAGCCAGTCAAATCGGCTGGTGCTCACCGAACTGCTGCGCCGGCGGGGCTGCGAGGTAGATGTGGCCACCAATGGGCAGGAGGCCGTGGATTCGGTGCTGCGAGCTCTGCATGATGTGGTCATCATGGATATCGACATGCCGGTTATGGATGGCGTTGCCGCCTTGCGTGCCATTCGTCGGCTAGGAGGTGTGCAGTCTAGTCTGCCGGTCATCGCCATGACCGCGCACGCTGCACCCACTGCACGCGCTGAATTTCTCGCGGCTGGCTTTGATGACTATCTGGCCAAACCAGTGGACAGTGATGTCCTCATGGAGACTGTGGCGCGCTCGGCACCAAGGTTACGGCATGCTACGCCTGAGGCCGCGGCGCTTTCTCGGGTAGGGCCCGCTGAAGCGGGTGCGTGGCTCGCGCAGCATGGAGCGGAGCGCGCTCTAGAGGCCGGCGCACTGCGGCGTTTGGCGCAAGAGGTGGGTCAGGACCGTCTGCCCCGCATGGTGCGTATTTTCGGTGAAGAACTAGAGCGCCGCGCAGGCCTTATCCATGTGGCGATGGAACAAGGCGAAGTGGAAGTGCTTGGCCGCGAGAGCCACGTACTGAAAGGTAGCGCTGCCACTTTCGGTGCGCATGAGTTGCAGCGTCAGGCATCGCGATTGAACGAAGCCTGCCGCCGAGAGGACCGGGCAGAAGCGCTGGAATTTGCTGGCCTGCTGCTGGCAGCGGTGCCACGGACGCTCGAAGCCTTGCGAGCAGCCATGCTGGAAGTGGCGCCATGACCGAGCCGGGAAACCTGCGCCGCTTGCTGCTCGTAGAGGACAGTGACGCGCAGGCGGCTGTTTACGCGGCGTACTTGCCTGAAGACCGCTTCCACGTGGTGCGCGTTGCCACTGGCGAGGAAGCATTGACTGAACTTACGGCACGTGATTACTCGCTGGTGTTGCTCGATTTGCAGCTACCAGGAATTCAGGGCCTAGAAGTGTTGCGTCGCATGAAGGCAGCGCATCTCGCAGTACCGGTGGTGGTCATGACCGAAAGCGGCTCGGTGGACATGGCGGTGGAAGCTATGCATCTCGGTGCTGTCGATTTCCTCGCCAAGCCCGTCGATGCAGGTCGTTTGCGCTTGGCCGTGCTCGGTGCTTCGCCTCCCAATGTCATGCCGCCGTCGGTGGGCTCAACTATTGAGCTTGCTGTCATCCGGCCACTCGCAGTCGTAGAGCGTGAGGCTATCGAGTCGGCATTGACCGCTTGCGGTGGAAATGTGCCACGCGCAGCCGCAGCATTGGGGGTCAGTCCATCGACTCTTTATCGAAAAAAACAAGCTTGGGACAGTGATGTCATCGGGCCGAAGGGGAATCCATGAACAGTCATGAATCAGCACGACGAGTGCGTGTGCTCGTAGTGGACGACCACCCCTTGATGCGTGAGGGGCTGAACCAATTGCTCTCCGGTGAGCCGGATTTCGAGATTTGTGGCGAGGCGGACAGTGCCGCAACGGCGCTGGCCGCGGTGCAGCGCTTGCAGCCAGAAGTAGTGGTTCTGGACCTCACCTTGGGCACCGATGATGGGTTGGCAGTACTGCGGGAGCTACGCGCGCAATATCCGGCGGTGCGCGTGCTGGTGCTCTCGATGCACGACGAGATGCTTTATGCCGAACGCTTGCTCGCCATGGGCGCCCATGGCTATGTGATGAAGCAGGAAAGCCCTGAAGTATTTCTGGCGGCGCTGCGCAAGGTATCGTCGGGCGAGCACTTTGTGACGCCAGCTGTAGGTAGCCGCTTGTTTGGCAAGTTGGCGCGTCTGCGCGAACAGGGCCCCGGACGCGACGGAGACCGCCTGACCGGCCGCGAGCGCGATGTCCTTAGAGAGGTAGCGCGTGGCTTGGGCACACAGGAGATAGCAGTAGCGCTAGGTATGAGCGCCAAAACGGTCGATTCCCATCGGCGCAACATCCGCGAGAAGCTCGGCCTCGGTTCGGCTGGTGACCTCGTCCGCTACGCGGTCCGTTGGGCGGAAGGCGTCCGGTGATGACTGACGCAAACCCCACGGACGTTACCGCACGGTCGGTGCCAGTGGCACTGCTAGAGTAGGGAGCAAGTGAATTTATGAATACATCGGCACCACGTCCTGCTGCCCGACAGCACCACCGTGTGCTCATCGCCGACGATCATCCCATCGTCAGGCAAGGGCTGCGGCGTCTCATCGAACAGGAAGACGACCTGCGCGTATGCGGCGAGGCGGAGACTGTGCGCGATGCCAAGACCGCCATTCGCGAACTGCAGCCCGATGTGGTTGTCATCGATATCTCGCTGCGGCAGGGCGATGGCATCGAGTTGGTCAAGGACACGCGCGCCCACCATCCGTCCATGCCCTTGCTGGTGCTGTCCATGCACGACGAGGCTATCTATGCCGAGCGCATGCTGAGCGCCGGAGCCAACGGCTACATCATGAAGCAGGCAGCCAGCGACCAGTTCCTGCTTGCCTTGCGGCGCGTGCTCGAGGGCGGCATCTATGTCAGTGAAGCTGTCAGCAATGCCATGATCCAGAAATTCGCGGCAGGGAGCTCCTACCAGTCCACCAACCCCATTGACGGACTGAGTAACCGCGAGTTGCAGGTACTGCAGATGATAGGCAAGGGGCGCTCCACTCGCGAAGTGGCCGACACCCTCAACCTTTCCGTCAAGACCGTCGAGTCCCATCGCCAGCGGATTAAGCGGAAGCTGGGGCTGGGCACTGGCGCGCAGTTGGTGCAGTACGCGGTGAACTGGTGCGCCGGGCGCGAGGGCGTGGCCGCCTGAATTACTTGAAGTTTTTGCCAGTTCCATGCATCGGGGGCGTGACGCATTTCCCGTTCTGGGGGAGGCACCGCTGCTAGACTTTTCGTCATGAACATTTCCTCAGCTGATGCCCTTCCTCCTGTACTGCTCGCAGCGGCAGACCCTGTGGTGCGCCCCGCGCTGGCGCAGGTTCTGCGCGCTGCCGGTTATGCCGTCACGGAAGTGTCGGAAATGGCGGCGGCCCTTGCGGCGTTGGAACAAAGCCATCACCCCATGCTCATCGCGGAAGCGGCAATGTCGGGCTTCGATGCCGCGCAATTTTGTCGCGAAGTGCGCTCTCGGTCTTTCGGCGGTTACGTCCATCTAGTGTTGCTGAGCGCCCCGGGAACCGAAGAAAAAATGTTGTCTGCGGGTGCTGACGATTGCCTCACCACGCCGGTGGGCGCAGTGGAACTACGTGCGCGTTTGCATTTGGGCCGTCGTCTGCTGGCTTTGCAGGCCAGCCTTCGCGATTCCAAGGCCGCTGCGGACCGTCTGGCTGTGCTGGACACACTCACCGGAACTTACAACCGCCGCTACCTGATGCAGGAACTGCCGGGCGAAGTGGAACGCACCCGCCGTTTTGGCCGCCCCTTGTCGGTGGTCATGTGCGATATCGACCACTTGAAACAGATCAACGACACCTGGGGCAGCCAAGTGGGCGACGAAGTGCTTCGCGAGTTCGCGCAGCACCTCACCACTGGCACTCGCGCTGGCATCGACTGGTGTGCTCGCCATGGCGGCGAGGAGTTCCTCATCGTGCTGCCGGAAACGGATGCCGACGGTGCAGCCAATCTGGCGGAGAAGTTGCGCGCCGGCGTAGCCGACCTCCTGGTGCGCGCGCCGGATGGTTCCCGCGTCGACTTCACGGCCAGCTTCGGTGTGGCCGGCGGGCGTCGTGCTGCCGAAACCGCCGACTCCCCCATTCTGCTTGCCCGCGCGGATTTGGCGCTCTATCAGAGCAAGCGCGACGGACGGAACCGGGTCACCCTCCGCGGTTGAGTAGAATCGGGCGATGGACCCTGCCATCGCCCCCCACTCTGTCGCTTCGCCGGCTACCCTGCCGGCTACGCCGCCCCAAGGGCCAACGGGCCAAAGCGTAAAGCAACCAATGCACCCGAGGCGCCTATGGCGTTGGGTGGGTTGGATGTTGGCGCTCTTCCTGGCGGTGTTTGGCGCGCTCACGGCGTTCATTGCTTGGCAATTGCAGCCGGAAAATTTGCGCCAACGCCTGGAAGTGCAGTTGTCCGCCCAAGCCGGGCGCCCGGTGCACGTGGGTTCGCTGCAGTACACCTGGCGCGATGAAGTTACCCTGAAGCTGCGCGATGTGACGTTGCCGTCGTCTCCAACAACAAGTTATGCGCTGCGTATCGGGTCATTGCAGTTACGCGCGGGAATGCCGCTGATGCCAGCAGTTCGCGCTGCATGGGCCATACGGAATGGCGCGCCCATCGAGTTGAGCCGCTTGGAAGTTCAAGGTCTGGAATGGCAAGCTGGACCGACAACCGCTCCCTGGCGCGTGGATCAACTGTTGGTGCTCGGCTTGCGCAAGGCCGCGGCGCCTGAAGAAAAAATCAGTGCCACCGCAGTGGAAGCGCAGCTAGGCGTAGCAACCGTGCGTTTGGCGAATCCCGCGTGGACGCCCAACGCGACGCAGTTCGTGGTGCAAGTAGTCCCCGTGAACTTGCGCGAGTTTTTGCCGACGTTAGGGATGGCGGTACCGCCCACCCAGTCTCCGCAGGCGTTCTCCCAAGTCGGTTTGCAGGGGGCTTGTCGTGTTACCCCGCGGGAGTGGTCTTGCGGCACCCTGCAGTTGCAACTGGATGAAACGCACCTTGAAGGCAGCGTTTCCCGTGAAGCCACTTGGCGCTTCGCGCTGCAAGCGGACCGCCTGAATCTCGACGACTACCTGCCGCCGGACAACCCCCGCGACCCGCCCTTCGTGGTTCCTTGGGAATTGGCCAATGCTTGGCCCGTCGCTGGAACGCTGAAGGTGGATGAGTTGCAGATGGCAGGCCTGCGAGTGAAAGGCGCCGCCTTGGAGATTCGCTTCGGGGCCCAAGGGCTGGTGGTGCAGTGATGCGGGTCGTTATTGATGCAGGCAGCCTTCGCCATGACTGATACCGCCACCTTCGCGCCGCGCTTGCTCGCTTGGTGGGATGTGCATGGGCGCAAGAACCTGCCTTGGCAAAGCGCACGCACGCCCTACCGCGTGTGGCTTTCAGAAGTGATGCTGCAGCAGACGCAAGTGGCTACCGCTACGCCGTACTTTCTGCGCTTCACGCAGCAGTACCCCGACGTGGCTGCATTAGCGACGGCGCCGCTGGACGATGTGCTGCATCTTTGGGCGGGCCTTGGGTACTATGCTCGTGCGCGCAATTTGCATGCCGCCGCGAAAGCGGTGGTAGCAGACCATGCCGGCAAGTTCCCTGAAGACCTTGACGCACTGCAAACGCTGCCGGGCATCGGCCGTTCCACGGCAGCGGCCATCCTCTCTTTGGCGCACAACACTCGCCACACCATTTTGGATGGCAATGTGAAGCGCGTGCTCGCGCGCTGGGCGGGTGTCGACTGCTTTCCGGGTTTGCCTGCCGTGGAGCGCAGCCTGTGGGCGCTGGCGGAAAACTGCACGCCGCCGGCGCGCAACGCCGACTACACGCAGGCCATCATGGACTTGGGCGCCACGCTGTGTACGCGTAGCCGGCCGGCCTGCGCCATCTGCCCGCTGCAGGAAGACTGCGTGGCGTACGGCACGCAGCGGCAAGCGGAACTCCCCGTACGCAAGCCCGCAGCCACCAAGGCGCGTCGCGTGCGGCGGGTGGTGGCTTTAGTGGCCGTGGGGCCCGCTGGGGTGTGGCTGGAACAGCGGCCCGCCAAGGGCATCTGGGGCGGCTTGTGGAGCCTGCCGGAATTCGCCGACGAAGCGGCCGCGCTTGGGGAGCATGGGTTTGCCAAGGCCGCGCAACTGCGCCAAGCGCGCCTGTGGGGCACGGTGTTCCACTCTTTCACGCACTACGACCTAGAACTCGTGCCCTGGGTCCTGCCCGTAAAGGGGCAACCGCAACGCTCGGCGGCTGGCCTGTGGTACAACGGCGCGCCGGAGATGCGGTTGGGTTTGCCGGCGCCGGTGGAAAAACTGGTGGCAGCCTTGCTCGAGGCCGGGCACGGAAGTACTCAAGGAGACGCTGAATGACGCGCATGGTGAACTGTGTGGTGCTGGGCCACGAAGCCGAAGGCCTGGACTACGTGCCGTACCCCGGTGAACTGGGCCAGCGCATCTACGCCAGCGTCTCGAAGGAGGGCTGGACCCGCTGGGTGGCGCACCAGACCATGCTGCTGAACGAATACCGCCTGACCCCTATCGACCCTAAAGCCCGCAAGTTTCTGGTGGAGCAGATGGAAAAGTTCCTGTTCGGCGGCGGCGCTGATAAACCGGCCGAATTCGTGGCACCGACGCCGGACTAAGCCTCCCGGTACCCCGTCTGCGGGCAGGTTCTACCTTGACGAAAACCGCCTTTCCGGGCGACAATGGTTGTTCAACCAGCGTGGCCGGGTAGCTCAGTTGGTAGAGCAGCGGATTGAAAATCCGCGTGTCGTTGGTTCGATTCCGACCCCGGCCACCATTCCTCGCTCTAGCAGGAAGGGTTGAGCCCAATTTCACTTCATGGCCCGCTTCCTGCGGGCTTTGTTGTTTCTAGTGCAGTCCCGGCATCGCGACTAGGATGAGGTTGGTGACGTTGTGCACGACCACCGGCATGACGAGGCTACCCGTGCGCGCCCGTACCCAGGCCAGTACCAGCCCTACAATGCCCGTGAAGGCCACGGTCTGGAGAGAGCACTGCAGCGTCAGTTGCTCATCGAACGTAATGCCGTGGAGCAAGCCGAAAGCCACGGAGATCGTCAGTGCGCCGTATCCCATCTCTGCACCGAGAATGCGTACGCGGGCGTTGGGCAAGTCACGTGTCAAAAGGTCATAGAGCGCGGTGAGTACTCCACGGTAGGCCAATTCCTCGGCTAGCCCTGGCATGGTCGCCTCGAATGCCAAGGTTTCCAGAGAAGGCCACTCGCCTGCAGCGGAAGTCAAACCCTTCAGTGCGGCCAAGGTAAGAAAATAGGGCGTCAGGAACATCAATAGTGCGCGTCCGCTGCCCGGCGCCTGGCGCACTTGGAGCCCGATAGACATCCGCGTAAGCATTCCACGATGGACCAGCAGGGCACTCAAGCCGAGCATCGCCAACAGGTCCAGGAGTTTACCGCTCCAGTTCCAGTTTCCTAGGGCAGGGAAAGTGGCGGGAAAGAGCCATGGGAATAGCCATGGGAATAGCCATGGGAAGAGCGTTGCCACGACATCCGCCGTGGCCACCAGAACAACCCACCCCGCGAGGGCGCGCTTTCCACGCATGGCCATCCACGGAAGCGCAGCCACGCTGAAGCAGGTCGCGCCTAACGCTGCATTGGCCAGGAGTTGGTTGTCCATCCAGCAAATCTCCCGTTCGGGTTCCGTCTTTTCATTCCTCGCGCTCTGGCCAGACTATCGCGCCCTGTAAAAAGAAACGCAATTCGAACCGGAGGATGCCTTAGGCCAAACCTTCGCTACAATCGGGTCATGAACGACACCGCCGCCGCCATCGCCGACCCTGCTGCTGCCGCCTTCCCGGACGAACTCCACGAGGTGCTGGAGTACGCGTTCGAGTAGGCCCGCCACGACGATAGCGGCGACGTGGCGGACTACATTCCGGAACTGGCCAAGGCCAATCCTGACCACTTCGGGTTTGCCGTGGCAACCGCTCACGGGCGGCTCTACCAGTTCGGCGACGCCGACAACTGGTCACCCATTTCGATGGCGGACGACCTCGCGTCCTCCATTCCCGGTTGCGTTGCCAAGCAGGTATTGGCGGGGCAGTCACATTACTCATGCCTCTATCAGGCGGTTCCCTACATTCTGGCTGCTGAGGTGGGCGTATATTATTGACCGTGATTTCGCGTCCCAGCCTCGTTCTGCCAGCGTTGGGTACCAAGTGCAGTAGAGTCAGATTCCTACTGAGCCGCTGAGGTGAAAGATGGCCATGAATTCCGTGTTTCCATTTTTCTGGCGTTTCATTCCACAGAAAACCATGGTTTCTGCCTTTGGGGTCGCCGGTGTGTCCTTGCTGTTCGCAGGAAGCCCGAGCGTTGCGCGCAGCGCTACGCCGCTGTCCGACCAGAAACTTGCCCGGGCCTGTGCGGAGGCAAGCATCATGGTCTCGTTCGTGGAACTCGCTGCTGCGGGCGGTCAAGTCGTCATTGACGGCAAGAAAGTCGACTCGCGCAATGCGGCAAAAACCAAAGCGGACTTGATAGCAGTTCTCGAACGCTGCAAGGTGGCCGGGGAAGGGCAAGAAAGTTTGCACTTTGCCGCACACTGGCAAGCCCAGCAGACAGGATGCGAGCGCAACACTTCGCTCCTCGGCAGTATTTCGGGTGTCGAGCACAATACGGTGCAGCTTGCCCAGCAGCCGGGGACGTTGATGCTCAAGATTGCCGGGAAAATGGAGGACCAGTCATTCGCGTTCGATTTAAATGCCTCGTTGGTAGGCTCGGCCATCGCTCTCGTGGACCCAGGCGACTCGAATTTCATGTGGTTGGGCGAGGCGACTCCCGCACGAATAGAGCTAGGCCCCGATACCGCAAGCATTCTCCGTCGGTGGCCAAAATGGATTCCGGCACCCAAGCCCGCCGACCTCGATTCGTGCCGTGTAGTGTTCTTGCCGCGTGAAAACGCTCCGGTTCCTTGACTCCTTAGTCCTTGCTGCTTTTGAATCTCCGCGTGTCGCTGGTTCAATTCGGGCCCCGGTCGCTTTTCCTCGTACGTGCTGGATTGCTTGTATCCAAGCTCACGGAGCAGTCTCGTGTTTGAAGATCTCCTGAAATTTTTCGTGGTGATGTTCGTGGTGGTGGACCCGCCCGCACTGGCGCCCATCTTTGCTGGCCTCACCGAGGGTGCGTCGCGGCAGTATCAGCGGCGCATGGCGCTGAAGTCTTGCGTCATCTCCTTGTTCATCTTCGTGGGTTTTGCCGCCGGCGGCGCGGCGTTCCTGTCCATCATGGGCATCTCGACGGACGCGTTCCGCATCAGTGGCGGCATCATGCTGTTCATCATTGCGCTCGACATGGTTTTCGCGCGTGAAGAGAAGACGACTGCTGCCGAAAACGACGAGACGCGCCGCCGTGCCGACATCTCCGTGTTTCCGCTGGCCTTCCCGCTCATCTCCGGCCCTGGCGCCATCGCCACGGTGCTGCTCTTGTTTGGTTCCGTCGGGTCCGCCACGTTCTTTGCCGGACATGTGCTGGTCATTGCCTTGGTGGTGGGCTGCTGCTGGGTGACGATGCTCGCCGCGCCCCGCGTCATGAAGGTGCTGGGCGTCACCGGCGCCAATGTGCTCGCGCG
>CALQLF020000053.1 GCA_943331345.2 Candidatus Planktophila lacus
CTCTACTTCAACCAGCAAGGCCATGCCCTGCCCTGAACCGAGACACATGGCCATGACTGCGAGCCCGCCACCGCGCTGCTGCAGATGCTGGATAGCCGTGTGGGTCATCCGCACGCCGGTAACCCCCGGCGGATGGCCTACCGAAACGCCACCACCATAGAGATTCGTGCGATCACGCGGAACGCCAAGGCTACTTTCCACATGCAGGGTTACCGCTGCGAAGGCTTCGTTCACTTCCCAGTAATCGATGTCCTCAACTTTCAGTTCATGGCGAGCGAGCAACTTGGCAATGGCCGGCACGGGCCCGTGGCCCATGTTGCGCGGATCGACGCCGATGGTGGACCACCCCAGCAACCGGGCGTGAGGTGTACCTCCAGCCGCCAGCAAGGCGCCGCGGTCCGCAACCACCATGAAGCCCGCGCCATCCGACACCGGCGAGGAGTTGCCGGCCGTGACCTTTCCGCCTTCCTGAAAGGCCGCAGGCAGCGCCGCGAGACGCTCCGCGGTGATGCCGCGACGAATACTTTCATCGCGCTCGAGCAGTACTTTGCCTACCTGCACGGGCGCAATCTGTGCGGCGAGAAAGCCCGATTCTTCCGCAGCCACGGCGCGTGCCTGACTCATCACCGCCCATTCGTCCATCGCGCTGCGGGTATAGCCGTGCGCATTGGCGAGCGTCTCGGCGGTCTCGCCCATGTACAGCGAGGTGGTCGGGCAGCGGTACGCCCAATCGAGCATGTCTTCAAGCGTCTGCGGGCCGCGCTTGTGACCCCACCGCGCAGTGGTGATGACATTCGGCACGCGACTGAAAATTTCAGCGCCCCCCGCGAGCGCTAGTTGACTGGAGCCATCCAGTACCTGATGGGCCGCAGAGACAATAGCCTGCAAGCCTGAGCCGCAAGCGCGGATAACGCCCAAGGCACTGGTTTCGAGAGGAAAGCCCGTCGCGACGCAGATGGCGCGATGGGCGAACAACGAATCCCGGTCGGTGGGGATGGTGGTGGCAAAGATGAAGTGGTCGAACTGCTCAAGCCTGAGCCCTGCTGCAGCGACCGCTGCGCGGGCCGTGTGAGCGCTCAGGTCCGTCAGTGAAATGCCAGCCAGCGTGCCACCGAAGCGACCGAACGGTGAGCGACGCCCAAGGGACAAAACGATATCGGCATGGCCGAGAGGACTATGGCGCACGGTAGGTACCCGAAAGCGGAAGCCGCAGAAGGCTGCGTGTCATGAGACTGCGAGTGTACTCCAGCGCCTCAGTTGGCACCGCCAGTTCGAGGCGCGCGAACCGCGCGACCACGGCACTGAGGGCTATCTGCAGTTCCCGCCTGGCAAGTGTTGCACCAATGCAATGGTGCAGGCCAAGCCCGAAACTGAGGTGGGCGGCGCTGCTGGTCGCGGGCGACAGCAGTTGGTTGTCACCGAACCGGGCGGGGTCGCGATTGGCGGAGGCCAAGCGTAGCGCCAGCACCGCCCTAGAAGGAAGGTCGTGTCCACCTAGACTCACAGGGCCGGTCGTCACGCGAAACAAGCCCTGCACCGGCGCGTGCAGGCGCAAGGTATCTTCGACCAAGCGGCGCACTCCCGTCGGTTCAGCATGTACTCGTTCAAGCAAGGTCGGCTCGGTCGCGAGGCAGTACACGGCCGAAGACAGCGTGGAGGTGGTGGTTTCGTGTCCGGCAATCATCAACTGGTGCAACAGCGATAACTGCTCAGCTTCAGTAAACCCTTCTTCCACTGCCGCTGCCGCCACCAATGACACCAGCGTTCCCGGCGTTAGTTCGGCAGGTTCCCGCAAGCGTTGCAGCATGAACCGCTGAAACTCGACGCCCCCATGGGCTGCCGCCAGATGCTCCTCGCGAGTGGCTCCGAGCCCGATGGCGCTAATGGCAGAATCCGACCAGCGTTTCAGTGCCGCCAGTTCGTCGTCTGCCACCGCCAACTGCGTAGCGATGACTCGCAATGGCAGCGGTACTGATAGACCCGCGGCGACATCAAACATCTCACCTTCGCGCCATCCGGCGAGCAGGCCCGCTACGATGGCCTCGATACCCGGCACCATCGCTTCCACGCGGCTAGGCGTGAAGACACGCTCCACCAAGGCACGAAAACGACGGTGGGCCGGCGGGTCATTGGTTTGCAGCGTCCGCGTCCACAGGACACCGCCACTGCGATAGATGGCTTCCACTTCGGCCGCCGGAAAATCCGGCTGCAACAGCGACAGCGTGGTCTTGCTCGAATAATGCGCAGGGTCCGCGAGGACTTCTTTAACCAGCGCATGGCTCTCCACCACCCAGACGCCAGTACGTGCGCACTGCCAAAGTGGTGCTTCGCTCCAGACACCGGGGCGCGACTCGCCCGCCTGGTCGGCGAAATCCGCGAGCGCGAAAGCCGGAGCCGCGGGAACCATCATCGATACTTCGCCAACTCGATGCGGTCTGCGGAATTCACCTGTTCACGCAAGCGGAACTTCTGGATCTTCGTGGCGCTCATCGGCCACTCGGCGACAAAGTAGACGTAACGCGGAATTTTGTAACTGGCAATGCGCCCAAGACATGCCCGAACCACTTCCTCGGCGCTGACTATTGCATCGGGTGCCAATTCGATGAATGCCGCCGCCACTTCCATCAGATGGCTATCAGGAACGCTGATGACTTGCGCCACGCGAACGCCGGGAAGCGTACACAAGAAGCTTTCGATTTCGACGGCGGCCACATTCTCGCCGCCCACCTTGAGCATGTCCTTGAGGCGCCCGAGGTAACGAATGCGGCCATCGGCGTCGAGCGCACCGAGGTCACCGCTGCGCAACCACCCATCCTCGGCAAAGACCTCACCGGTCTTCTTCGCGTCGTTGTGGTAGCCACTGAAGAGCGTCTCGCCGCGAATCTGGATTTCCCCTACCCCGCCTTGTGCACATACCTCGCCGGTTTCGGCATCCACGATGCGCACCTCCGAGCCCAACATCGGGCGGCCGCTGGTCTCCACGCGTTGGTCCAGCGTGTCATCCAACTCATTGAAGGCAATGACGCCGCCGGCCTCCGTCAATCCATAGGCCGTCACGTGTACCGCATCCGGCAATTGCGCGGCAAACCGGCGCAGCAGATCCGGCGGACCCACGTTATTCACCAATCGCACTTTGTGTAGCGCCTGCGGGCTGAAGTCCGAGTGCGTAAACAAGGCATTGGTCAGGGTCGGAAACGAAGGGAACAGCACAGTCGCCTGTTCAGCGACAATTTGGTGCACTGCCGGGCCAGGTTCAAAGTGCCCGACGCCAATGAAGGTCGCTCCACTTGCCCGACAGCAAGCCATGGGCAACATGGTGGACATGTGGAAGAACGGCAATGGGTCCCAGAACCGGTCAGCTGCCTGCATGCGGAAGCGTTCCGCCAAAGCATGGCCCGCGCCTTCCAAAGCCCGGTGCGACAACAGACAGGCCTTGGGTTCAGCGGTGGTGCCCGAGGTATACATGATTAACGCAATTTGTTCGGGGTCCCGGTTATAGGTCCCCGGGTCTACCGCTTCCCCCAGCAGGTTACCGACCGCACCCCAAGGATGGTCGTCGGCAACATCGAGCTGAAACACGCCTTCCAGACGTGGTGCCGCCGCAATGGATAGCGGCTGCCCGTACTGCCATCCGGCCAGCTCCGGGTAGAGCTCACGCAGCATGGCTTCGAAGTCGGCGAACTCGCGTTGCCGCGCGGACGTCACCAGAAAACGAATATCCGAGTCGCGGATGACGTAACGCAGGTCTTCCGCCTTGTAGCGGGAATTCAGGTGAACGGGACGGATGCCCACCAAGGCACAAGCATGGAACAACAGCAGGTATTCAAGGCAGTTCGGCATTAACAGCCCGAAGTGATCGCCGGGCTGCAAACCTAAAGCGAACAACCCGCCAGCACGTCGGCGAGCAGCCAGCAGCAGTTCGCGGTAGGTTAGACGCACACCATCCATGACCAACGCTTCATCGTCGCCGAAGCGTTCGGCCGCACCTACCAAGGTATGCGCTACCGTCAACATCGCGCGCGGCGGCAAAGTACTCAACTGCATGGGTTCCTCTGCTCCTGCTGGCAACGAGCCAGGAATGGCAAGACCAATTCCATGGCGCGTTCGCCTTCGGCACCGCCTACCAGATGGTCGGCACCAGATAACCAAGCTACTTCCAATTGCGGAATGCAGGAACGTAGCCTTTCCACAGCGGCGTCGCTGACGAGTTTACTGTTACCGGCGCGTACAAGCAGGTACGGCACTTGCACCTTCGCCGCCAGCAAATGCAGCCGCGCTTCATGCTTGATGGCCACCGAACTGCGCTCCCCAGTCACCACCTGCACATCCCACGGCCAGTGATAGCGCCCGTCTGCACCGAGCCGCAGACTAGCGGCCATCGCTTCCGCAGTCACCGCGCGCTCCGGCGAAAAACAGTTCATGTGCGCGGCGGCAGCCGCCGGCGATTCGAAACCGCCAGCGGCATCGCCTGCCAACAGGTCGACGATGCGATGAATTTCCACGGTATCCAGTTGCGGCGCCGTGTCGATGGCAACCACGCCACGCAACAACGGCGGCGCTTCCGCTGCCGCCATCATGGCCACCAATCCACCGAGGGACGCACCAACCACTACCGCGGGCCGCCCCCACTGCGCCAATACGTGCAGGAAGTCGTCGCGAAAAATATCGAGCGTGTAGTGGCCGTCTTCGCTCCAGTCGCTGTCTCCGTGACCGCGTTGGTCATAGACCAGCGAAGCGAAGCCTGCGGCGGAAACGCAGCGAGCAGCACGCGTCCAGGAGCGGCGGGATTGCCCACCACCGTGGGCAAAGATGACAGTAAGGGCTTCAGTGCCCGGCAAGGCTTGCCAAACGAGGGCATTACCCTCGGCGCCCGTCCACCTGCCGGAGAACGCTTCGAAGCCGTTCCCGGGCATGCGCGTTTCAGGCCTTGCGCGCGCAGCGGTGAACTTGTGCTGCGTCGAAGTAGAACGGCGTGAGCTCAGCCACGCGCCCGTTTTCGAAACGCAGCAACTCCACCACCTTCAAGGTTTCGTCCATGCCGTGATTGTCGACGACCAACTCGATGCGTACGGTGACGGTATCGCCAGCACACATCATCGGCGCCATTTTCAGGTCCTTGATGGTGAGCACGGAGCCGAACTTCACAAACAGGTCTACCATGCCCTGGGGACCACGATAGGTGCCGGCGAAGGGCAGCGCCTCGGCCTCGACGATGAGGCAGTCTGGCGTCAGAATCTCGGTGACGGTGGCCCAGTCGCCCGTCAGTGCTGCGCCATAGAGGCGTTGCGCCGTGGCCATCTGCATCTCTTCTTGTGTAGTCGTCGACATACTCGAAGCTCCATTGGCTGTTGAGGCAGCGGCCTGCCGGAAAGCGTTGGCCAAGCCATGTCCCAGATCCCGAATGGCTTCTTCAGCCACCGGCGTGACATGCGGCATGGTCGCGAAGCCATGAATCATGCCGGCATAACGACGCGTCGCCGCCTGCACACCGGCCGCACGCAACGCGGCACCGAACTGTTCGCCCTCGTCGCGTAAGGGGTCAAATTCGCAGGTTGCAATGCTGGCAGACGGCAAGCCCGCGAAACTGGCGGCGTGCATCGGTGACGCGAGCGGATGGGAAGCGTCTTCCGGGCTGGCCAGATAGCACTCCCAGAACCACAACATAATTTCGCGCGACAGGAAATAACCGGAGGCCAATTCCGTAAAGGACCCCGTCTCGCAGCCGGATTTCGTGACTGGATAGAACAAGGCCTGATGACACAGTACCGGACCACCACGGTCACGCGCCATCAGCGCCACGGCTATGGCGAGGTTGCCGCCGGCACTGTCGCCGGCCACCGCGACACGATTGGCGTCCACGCCGAGTGCGGCGGCTGAATTCACCACATACTGCAGTGCCGCGTAGCAGTCTTCTACCGGACCTGGAAAACGCGTTTCCGGTGCCAAGCGGTAATCCACGGACACCACCACCGACCCGGAAGCCAAGGCAAGAGAGCGGGCCAGATGGTCGTGGCTGTCCAGATCGCACAGGACCCAACCACCGCCATGATAGAAAAGCGTTACTGGAAGCCCCGCCTGCGCCGAGGGGTAATAAACGCGCAGCGCCAACGGCCCGCCAGGACCCGCGATGACCAACTCGTCAATGCGGAACAATTCGGGCACCACCAGCTTGATGGCGGCAGCCTTCATGCCTTCACGCATCATCGGGGCAGTCACGCCCTCTGGTGGCCGACCCAACTGCATCTCCGGCATGTCGAGCAGGGTGCGAAAATTCGGGTCAACAGCCATCATTTTTCCCCTCGGTTGTTCGAACGAGAATAGCAGATTGATTTTTCAGTCGCGACGCCAACGTTGACGCGCCGACCACTCGGCAAATGACGTCAGGCGTACCGGCAATTCACGCAGCACCGGGGCCATATCGACGAAGAACGGGCGCTCCGCCGAGGTGTTGTACCAGCGGTAAATATTACCCAGTTCGCGGATCATCCGGCTGCGTTCTTCCGGTGCCCGCGACTGCATCAGGGCCTCCATCGCGGTGCAGAAAGCTTCCACCGACTGCGACTCGAAATGAATCTCACGGCCACTGGCCTGCGCCAGCGCCGCAGCCACGTCTGCGCCCCGGATGGGCGCCGGACCGCCGACAGCGATATGCCGGCCAGCCAAATCGGGGCGCGCCGCCGCCGCCAGCATCAACGCGGCGAGGTCGTCCTGGCAAATCCAGCACACCTCGAGGTTCGTGCCGTGCGGGTATACGAAGCGGTCGCGGTCAGCGATATGCGGGAAAGCCCAACCACGCAGCAGGTTATCCATGAAGACCACGGGTTGCAGGCTGATGACCGGCACTCCGGAGGCTTCCAGCGCCTCGCGCATCTGCAGCCTCACATCGTGAGCAGCAAAGCCACGCGCTGTCTCCATGACCGGCAGGCTCGTGTTAAACACTATCAAGGCAACACCGGCCTCCCGTGCTGCAGCGCCCGTGGCGACCGCTGCACGGACGAGAGTCGGTCCGTCGTTGAAAGAGCTCGAGGGAAAATTGGCGAGAACCACTTCCATGCCTTGCATGGCGGGCGCCAATGTTGCGGGCTGACTGTAATCGAGGGGAACCCATTCGGGCGCCGCCATCGAAGGCGTGTCCTCGGCTACCGGAGGGCGACGACACGCCGCTTTCACCGAATGCCCCGCAGCGAGCGCCGCTTGCACCTGTGCGGCACCTTGGTCGCCACTGGCTCCGAGGATCAACAAGCGCATGCCACCTTCCCCTATGTACTCTTGCCCCACAAAAGAACGGGGGCCGCGAGGCCCCCGTTCATCAACGTCAATCCAAGAACGAGTCTTAGAACTTGACGGTCGCCGAGATGCCGTAGGTCCGCGGCGCGTTCATCGTGCCGAAGGTCCACAGGCCGCTGAACGGCACCGGTACCGGCTGGCGGTTCGCACCAGCGCTGTACTGCGTGCCCACGTCCAGCACGTGCACGAAGTGACGCTCGTTGGTCAGGTTGCGCACCCACAACGACACGTTCCACTTATCGGCGTCGTAGGCCACCGAAGCAGTCGCCGTGCCGAAGGAGTCCACCTTGCCGGGGTTGTTGTCGAACCCACCGGCCTGCGGGCTGACCTCGTAGGGCGACAGCGTGTTGCCGACGATGTAGTAGCTGGACTTGTAGGAGTAGTTAGCGCTGTAAACCAGCGCCGCTCCGTTGGACAGCGACTGCTCGTAGGTAGCGTTGGCACCGAAGGTGAGCTTCGGAGCGCGACGCAGTTCGAAGCTGCTCTTGTCCACGCGCGGGCCCGTCGGATTGGTCGGGTCTACCACGTCCCACTTGTCGTACTTGGAATCGAGGATGCCGAGGTTCAAGCCGATGGTCAGGCCGTGCGCCGGGATGGCGGTGAGTTCCAGTTCCGCACCACGGATGGTGGCGGAAGCAGCGTTCTGCACCAGCGTCACGGTGGAGCCGGCATTCACCGGGTCCGGGAACACCACGTCTTCCTGCTTGTTGTCGTACTTGGTGCTGAACAGGGTGGCGTTCAAGCGGAGCTTGTTGTCCATCCACTGCGTCTTGGCGCCCAATTCGATGTTCTTCACCTTCTCAGGCGCGTAAGGCCCGATGGTGGAGGCATCGGTGGAACGGCCGTTGAAGCCACCCGAACGGAAGCCCTCGGAATAGGTCAGATAGACCATCTTCGCGTCGTCCAACGTATAGACGAGGCCCACGCGCGGCGTGAACTTCGACCAGCTCTCCTTGCCGGTGGAAGTGATACGTGCGCCGGTCGCCGGGTCGATGTAGCTACCCTGATAGCTGCCAAGGTTGCAGGAACCGAAGCTGAGGAAGCTCGTCGGGGTGCGCAGGCTACCGCAGGCGTCCTTGTCTTCCTTGTTGTAACGGCCGCCAATGGTGAGCGTCACGTTCGAAGCAATGTCCCAGTCGTACTGACCGAACACGGCCTTCGACTTAGTCTTCTGCACGAAGTGCGGGTGGTTGCTGAAAGCGCCGAACACGTAGGTGTCCTGGTCGATGGAGTACTCGCTGTCCCAATAGTAAATGCCCACCGTCGAACGCTGCGTGTCGCTCCAATCGGACTCGAGACGCAGTTCCTCGCTCAACTGCTTCGCGTTTTGCGGACGCTTGGTGTAGAACACCGGCGTCGGGCCCGGCAGGATGGAGGCACCGTCGAATTCCTGAACCGAATTTTCGTCGGTCTTGCGATAAGCCAGCACCGACACCAGCCGCTGGCCTTCGCCAAGCTGCCAGGAAGCATTCAGCGTGGCGGCCTTCGTCTTCAGGAACGCGGGCTGCGCAATAACCGTGTGGCTGTTGCTGTGGTAAGCCTCGTCGGTCTTCGGTGCGCCGAAGTTGACACCGAGCGCCCCCGAGAACACTTCGAGGTTGCCCGAAATGGAGGTGACCGGACGAGTCGGCGTCTTGTCGTCGAAGTAGTCGAGGATGAGGCCGAGCTGGAAGTCGTCGGTCACATCGAACAACGTCGACGAGGTGACGCCGGTGAAGGTGGTATCACCCTCCCGCTTGCCATTCTGCGGGCCGTTCGAGACGTTGCGGAAGTAGCCGCCGCCGTCCTGGCGAACGAACGATAGCTTGGTCTTCAAACGACCATCCATCGCCGACGGGAGGTTCAGAACGCCAGTGGCGGTCAGTTCCTGGAAGCGACCGTACGTGAGCGAGAACTTGCCACCGAGTTCGCCGGTGGGCAGAGCGCGGTGGATGCTGAGCAGACCGCCGATGGTGTTGCGGCCGAACAGCGTGCCCTGCGGGCCACGCAAAACTTCTACGCTGTCGGCGTCAGACATCTGCATCAGCGCGCCGGTGTTGGTGGCGAGATACACGCCGTCGAGGTACACAGCCACGGCGGGGTCGAACGACTTTTCAACGTCGTTCAACTGCATGCCACGGATGGAGATGGACGCCGTGCCGTTGCCCAGCGTGGGGTCGACGATGAGGTTGGGGGCCAACTGGGCCACACCCTGAATGTCGCGGGAATAAGACTTCTCGAGGGCGGCGGCATCCAGCGCGGTGACCGCGATGGGCACCTTCTGCATGCTTTCCTGGCGCTTCTGCGCAGTGACGATAACTTCAGCCAGCAGGTCGGCTGAATCTTCAGCGACGGCATTGGCGGTCGCAGTAGCAGCGGCCAGCGCCAAAATGGCGCGAACGGCAGCGCGGGAATGCGTGTAACCCATGGAAACCCCCTCAAATGAGCGAATAGTGGTTCTGAACACGGTTGGCGGAGCAACGGCCAAAGAGACAGCCCGGCAAGCTCCACTCACCGACCACCCAACTCTAGCGTGAGCGGGGGTGAATTTGCTAGCGAAAAAAACTCACGTGGTGTTTTTACAACACTCGGCAACGCTACCGGGCAAGGCTTCGGCTGCGCTTGAGGCCAGCCAAACCACGAAATTCTCGTGGCCATCCAGCTGCCGTTTCGTCAACAGCGCCGGACAGTCGAACAGGGTTAAAGCGGCGCAGTCGCGGCACGCAAGCACCGTCGCGACTTCGCACTGCTGTGCCAGCCAAAGTCTTCCCTCCGCGCCGTCAAGACGCCAGGAACGAAACTTGCCCGTGACGTCGAAGAGCGCACCTGCCCCAGTGGCCGCCAACGCTTCGAGTTCGAGGCGCAAGGTTTCATCCACCGCTGGGGCAAACCAGCGCCCTGGGGCATGGTGGAGCAACACCGGCTCGCCGCTGTCGGCGTAACGCACTTGCCCCGGTGCTGCCGGCAAGCCGACCATAGCAGACTGAAAGCCGACGAATTCCAGATCCATGACTGTCGAAAGTGCTTGCATGAATCTAGTACCGGCCGCGCAGGCGCTCGCCCGCAGGATCGAAATGTACCGGGGTTACTACGCGCACTTGGACATCGCGACCGCGCAAGGGGTCGCGTGCCCAAAGCACAGTTCCCAAGGGCGCCACATCACGCGCGGCAAAGGCCAGCGCCACCGTCTCGCCGAGCTGGGCACTGAAGACGCTGGAGGTGACGTAACCCACCGGCATGCGGTCATCGGGCCCCACCGTGAGTTGCGAACCCGCCAGGAAACTGGACTGCCCGTCCGCCGCACGCAACCCGACCAAGCGCGGCCGTTGCAACTCGTGGAAGGCCGGACGCTGCAACAACTCAAGGCCAATGCACGGCCCCGCTTTGGCCACCATCGTTTCCATCCCAAGGTCGAGCGGCGTCACTTGGCCCGTAATCTCCGAAGTGGTCAGGTAACCTTTCTCCACCCGCAGGATGTCCAAGGCATCGAGTCCGTACGGCTCCAAGCCACCCGCCAGCAGGGCTTCCCACAAGGGCAAGGCCAGTGCTGGCGAACAATGCAACTCGAACGACAGTTCACCCGAGAACCCCGCACGCAACACGCGCAAGCGTTGCGCCCCCTGCCCCGCAACACCGACACCCTGCACCGGCCCACGCCAGTCCCAGAAGGCCATCGGTGAAAGTTCCCGCGGGTCGCGTCCAAGCAGCGCCTGCAACACATCGGCGACGGTACGCCCCGCCAGCGCGATGACGGCCCAGCAATCGGTCACGTCCGCAATCGACACCCGCAAGCCGGCGCGATGCGCCCGGTGATGCTCGAGGTGCGACAACACGTGCAGACCGTGACCAGAACTGGTCGTCGCCAGAAACCGGTCTTCGGCCACGCGCAACACGAGACCGTCGTCGAGCACCATGCCGTCTTCACGCAATTGCACCGCGTAACGCGAGCGACCCACGGCCAGCGTGGAAGGGCGGGGCAAGTAAATTTCATCTAGGAACTTCGCAGCGTCCGGCCCCGCAATCTCCAGCTTACCCAGCGTTGAACAGTCGGCGATTCCGCCTATCTGTCGGACACGCTGCGCCTCGACGACGGCAGCCGTCGCGGCGTCTTGACCGTTGGCTGCATAGAACCTCGGGCGGAACCACAATCCCATCGGTTCCGGGTTTCCACCATGCGCCACATGCCAGTCATGCAACGGCGTTCGCCGCACCAAACGGAACGAATCGCCTACGCGCCAGCCGGCAATCGCTTGCAAAGACACGGACACTAACGGCGGACGATCCCTACTGGTGTTGGCAGCGGCCGGAGGCAGGCCCTGCAGGTCCGCCAAGATGGCCGCGCCGGCAGATCCACCCCAACGACCTTGATCGGTACCAATACCCAGCGTGGTGTAGCGCTTGGCATGCTCGATGTGCGTGAAGCCCTCGGCAATGGCCACGCGCAAATCGGCGACGGTCACGTCGTTCTGCAGATCGAGGTACTGGCGCTTTTCCTCGTGCAACGCGCAGGGGGAACGCAAATACGGCTCAACTCTTGGGGAAGGGTCACCAGTGGCAAGCGGCGCCACGGGAAGTTCGGTAGCAGCCGCGAGCAACCCCGACTGCTGCAGCGCCGCCACACCACCGGCATGCCCCGAGGCGACGGCAGCCGCCAAATCCAGAGCGCCCGCCGCCGCACCTACTACGGTACCCACGGGCAAGGCACGACGCGGCAACCAACCGCCACTCATCAGCAAGGATTCGCAGCGAATGATGCGAGCGAGAGCAGTGCCCGCTGCAGCGACCACCTCGACGGAGCGCAATCGACAACCACCGCGCGCCACACGCACCGTAGAGCCCGTGAGGCACTGGACGCCAACCGCTTCCAGTAGCGAACAAGCCGCACGCCGCCATTCATCTGCGGCAGGGTCATCGCGAACATGACTGGAAGCCACATTGAAAGAACGCGTATCGACCACCGCCACGACACGGGCACCTTGCCCACGCAGACGCAAGGCTGACGCATAGAGCCGGTCGTGGTTCCCGAACAGCACCACGGGTCCCTTCGGTACCCAACCATACAGCGCAGCAAAACGCTCTACGCCGCCGAGCATCTGCACACCCGGCAAGTCGTTACCGACAAACACCAAGGGCTGTTCCTGAGCGCCCACGGCGTTCAGCACCTGTCGTGCGTGAATGCGGAAATTCGTGGCTTCATGGCCTTCGCGATACGCCACCACGCTGTCGCTGGAGAGAGCGACAGCGGTGCTCTGCAGCAGCACGCGCACGCTGCCTGGCTCCGCACGCGGTACGCGGCGCGGGTTACGCGAGCCTTGGCGAACGCGGGCGGCGGCAGAAGATATGGCCGCCTTGAGCCAGTGATGTGCCGCTTGGCTGTCGATGACGGACTCCTCGAACTCCGTCTCGCCGCCGATGGCAGCTTCGCGCTCCACCACCACCACCTGCAAACCACTGCGCGCGGCAACACGCGCGGCAGCGAGCCCAGCAGGGCCCGCGCCCACCACCAACAGGTCACAGCTAAGGTGTTCCTCTGCGGGCGGGTGGTTGACTGCACTGTCAGCGGCCTCCGGGCCAGGGGCCAGCCCCAGTCCCGCCAACCGCCGAATGAGCGGTTCGAAGGTGCGCCATCCCGGCAAGAAGAAAGTCTTGTAATAGAAGCCTGCGGTGAACAAACCACCGCCCCACTGCAGCAGCGACGCGAGGTCAAAAGCCAAAGAGGGCCAGCGGTTTTGGCTGCGCAGCACCATGCCGTCATGCAGCACGCATTCCGTCGCGGGTACATTCGGGACCACATTAGGGTATTCACCGACGGTGAGCAGTGCGCAAGGCTCTTCAGGGCCAGCCGTCATCACGCCACGCAAACGTCGGGATTTCACGCTGCGCCCAAACCACACCACGCCATTGGCCAGCAACGCAGAAGCTGCCGTATCGCCTTGTCGGCCCTCATAGATGCGGCCATCGAAGGTAAAACGAACAGGGCCGTCCTTCAGACGGGTGCCGTAACGAACCCCCGGCACCATCTCAGCAGGGTTCACTGCGCGCCCCCTAGCAAGGCGACCGAACGAACCACGCCCGTGGACGGGTTGCGGTCGATGAGTAACCAGGCACGACAACCCGCCACATGCTGCCATTCTTCCACGCTGTGCTCCGCGCTATCGACGCGCAGGTAAACCTGCGCATAGGCACTGGCACTGTCACCTGCATCAACTCCAGCACCTGCGCCTAGGTGTACACCGGAACCAGCGCCAACATTCGGCACAGTCTTGCGGAACAGAAACTCTTCCAATGGTCGCAAGCCGCAGAACGGGCACGCCATCCCTGGTACCTGCGGGGCGTTCACAGCTTCACCGGATACGGGCCATAGCCGGGTTCGTCCAGCAAGTGGCCGGTAGCGAAGCGCGACAAACAGTAGGCACGGATGAGGTCCGGCGGCGTGCCCTTGGCCACGAAGCTGGCACAAGCCGCACCAGAGGCCGGGATGGCCTTGAACCCGCCGTAGCACCAGCCAGCGTTCAGGAATACGTTGTCGTACTTCACCCGGTCGATGATGGGGCTGCCATCCATGGTCATGTCGTTGGTGCCCGCCCAATGCCGCAGCAAGCGTAGCTGCCCCAACTGCGGCAACACCTCGACTGTGGCTCGCACCACATCCTCAAGACGATGCCATGCACCCTCGCGGGTATAGGACGGAAAGCCGTCGATATGTCCGCCGAGCACCATGCCGCCGCGGTCCGACTGGGAGATGTAAGACTCCGCATGGCCCGGCGCCACATAAACCAACACCGTGTCCAGCAAGGGCTTTACCGGTTCTGTGACCATGGCCTGTAGCAAGTGCGTCTCGATGGGCAAGGGCACACCTAGCATCTTGCCGACCAAGCCCGTATGACCGGCAGTGGCGAACACGACAGCGCCCGCCTGAACTTCGCCCTGCGAGGTTTGCACGGCGGTAGCGCTGTTGCCTGTGGTGTGCAGGCCCGTCACTTCGCAGTCTTCGATGATATCGACACCAAGCGCGGAAGCCGCACGGGCATACCCCCAAGCCACCGCATCGTGCCGCACTGTGCCGCCGCGGTGCTGCACCAGCGCCCCCACGATCGGAAAGCGCCGGCGGCGACGCGGTGCCAAAGCGGGGACAAATTTTTCCAAGGCGGCGCGGTCCATCAGTTCCGCATCGATGCCCGCCAGTCGCAGGGCATTACCGCGGCGTGCCAGTACCGGGAAGTCGTCATCCGACAAGGCTAGGTCCACCACGCCACGCGGGCTGTACATGATGTTGTAGTTCAGTTCCCGCCCCAGCCCTTCATAACGACGCAGTGCGTCCTCGTAGAAGTAGTGGTTCTCGGGAAGCAGATAGTTCGACCGCACGATGGTGGTATTGCGCCCGACGTTGCCATAGCCGACCAAGCGCTTTTCCAGCACCGCGACGCGCTTGATGCCGTGGTCCTTGGCTAAATGGTAGGCCGTGGCCAGACCATGCCCGCCCGCCCCTACGACCACCACGTCATAGGCCTGCTCCAAGCGATTCCCCGTCCATAGCGGCCGCCAGAAACCCGCGCCGCTCAACCGGGCGCGAAGCAGGCTCAAGGCCGAATAGTGTCGCGAGGCGCGCTTCACGCGGGGAAAGACTCCGTGGCAAAAGCAAGACCGGCCACGCCATGCGGGCAGGGGACCGAATTTCCAATGGCGCGAAATCTAGCACGACCACCAATGCCGCAGCGGCAAGGGTTTTTTCACAAAACGTTCAGCCCGCCGCCGGGGCAGCCTATGGGCTATAGTCGGTGCTTGTAAACAGGGGTGAAAATGTCCGTTGAAGTGCCCACCAGCCACCGCCCCAACGGCCGTGAACAGCGCCGCGCCGCCCGTGGCAAGGCCCGCGCCGCGCAGTTGCCCTACATTCAGCGTCGCTTGCCCGTGGTGGAGCTGCTCAGCAGCGAAGCCGTGGATGTCATCGAACACAACGCGGAAACGCTGCTCGAAGAAATTGGCGTCGAGTTCCGGCGCGATCCGGAGTCCTTGCGCCTATGGCGGGAAGCCGGCGCGGATGTGCAAGGCGAACGGGTACGCATTCCCCGGGGCATGGCCAAGCAACTCCTCGCGACAGCCCCGGCGGAGTTCAAACTGGAAGCCCGCAACCCGTTGAAGTCCGTTCGCTTCGGCGGCAATGCGACCGTATTCTCGCCCGTAGGTGGCCCGCCGTTCGTGTCCTGTCTCGATCGCGGGCGCCGCTACGGCACCCTAGAAGACCTGCACAACTTCATCAAACTGGCCCATGTAGCGCCCGCCATCCATTTTTCAGGCGGCGCCATGGTGGAGCCCATGGACATAGCGGCCGGCAAGCGCCACCTCGATACCCAGTACGCCTTCTTCCGTTACAGCGACCAAGGCTGCGAGGCCACGCCGGAAACCCCGGGCCATGCTCGCGACGCCATCGCCATGGCCGAACTGTTGTTCGGGACCGAGTTCCTCGAGACGAACACCGTGGTACTCGGCAACATCAACTCCAATTCGCCGCTCACTTTCGATGGCCGCATGCTCGGCTCCCTGCGGGCCTTCGCCGAGAAAGGTCAGGGCTGCATTATAGTGCCAGCCGTACTGGCTGGTGCCATGGGGCCCGTCACACCGGCGGGCTGCATGTCGGAGATTCTCGCCGAAACGCTGGCTGGTATGGCCCTGACGCAACTCGTGCGTCCCGGTGCGCCGGTCATCATGGGTTCGTTCGTCGGCGCGGTCTCCATGCGAACCGGTGCGCCCACTTTCGGTACGCCCGAAGCCACGCAGATGATCTTCGCCACCGCGCAGCTGGCACGCCGCCTTGGCGTGCCCTGCCGCAGTGGTGGTTCGCTCTGTGCCTCCAAAGTAGCCGATGCACAAGCCGCTTACGAAAGCGCCCATACCCTGCTGCCAACGCTGCTGGCTGGCGTGCATCTGGTAACGCACTCTGCCGGCTGGCTGGAAGGCGGGCTGGTAGCGGGCTATGAAAAGTTCGTGATGGACGCCGACCAACTGGCCATGATGCAAGTGCTGGCGGGCGGCATGGACCTGAGCGAGCGCGGCCAAGCGATGGATGCGCTGCGCGAAGTGCCGCCGGGCGGCCACTTCCTAGGCTGCGCCCATACTCAAGCAAACTTCGAAGCCGCGTTTCACCAGTCAAGCATCGCGGACTATTCCTCTTACGAGCAATGGTCGGCAGAAGGCAGCCTGACAGCCGAACAACGCGCCAACCGCGTCTGGAAGCAGTGGCTGCAAGACTACGAAGACCCGGGCCTTGATCCCTCGCGAGACGAAGCCCTGCAAGATTTCATGAGCCGTCGCCGCGAAGAACTGGGCGATGCGGTGGAAGAGGAATAAGGCATGAAGACGCATTACCGAGTAGTCGTCATTGGCGGCGGCATTGTCGGCACCAGCATCCTTTACCATCTGACGCGTAAAGGCTGGACGGACATTGCGCTCATCGAGCGTGCAGAGCTCACTGCTGGCTCTACGTGGCATGCGGCCGCAGGCTTCCATGCGCTGAACGCGGACCCGAATGTCGCCGCCCTGCAGACCTACACCATCAACCTCTACCGCGAGATTGAAAAGGAAAGTGGGCAGAGCGTTGGCATGCACATGCCCGGCGGCTACAGCATCGCCACCTCGCCCCAACGCTGGGAATGGTTGCAGGCGGAAAGCGCTATCTACGAAACGCTAGGTATTGGCGCGCGTCTGGTGACGCCCGAAGAGGTGGTGGCCGAATGCCCCATCGTAGCTCCCGAAGGGCTGCTCGGCGGTCTCTTCGACCCGCATGAAGGTGCCGTAGACCCGCACGGTACTACGCATGCATTCGCGATTGCGGCACGCCAACGCGGTGCCGACGTCATCCTTCGCAACCGTGTGCGGGCCATCACGCCGCATCCAGACGGCGGCTGGCGCTTGGAAACAGAACAAGGCCCGGTCATCGCCGAACACGTCGTGAACGCCGCCGGCCTGTGGGCCCGCCGCGTGGGCAATATGGTGGGGCTAGACCTGCCGCTCACGCCCATGAGCCATCACTACCTCATCACCGAGGACCTCCCTGCCCTGCTGGCCATGGACCACGAGATGCCGTGCGTTACGGACCTCGAAGGCTTCACCTACCTGCAACAGGAGCGCAAGGGCGTCATTCTCGGCGTCTACGAGCGTGACCCGCGCCACTGGAAGGTGGAAGGGGCGGACTGGGACTACGGCATGGACCTGCTGCCGGAAGACATCGACCGCATCGCGCCCGAACTTTCCATCGGCTTCGAACGCTTCCCCTGTTTGCAAGACGCAGGCATTCGCAAGTGGGTGAATGGCGCTTTCACGTTCACGCCAGACGGCAACCCACTGGTAGGCCCGGTGCCCGGCCTCCAGAACTTCTGGTCTGCCTGCGGTTGCATGTCCGGCTTCTCGCAGGGCGGTGCCATCGGCCTTGTGATGGCCAACTGGATGGTCGATGGGGACCCAGGCATGGACATCTTCGGCATGGATGTGGCGCGCTATGGTGCCTTCGCCAGCAACGACCGCTACCTGCGCGAGACCACCGCCCAGTTCTATCGCCGCCGCTTTGTCATGGCCTACCCCAACGAGGAACTA
>CALQLF020000054.1 GCA_943331345.2 Candidatus Planktophila lacus
ATGCACTGACGGATAGCCTCGGCAATGCGCATGGCCTGGTCAAGGGCGCAGTCCTCGAGCAACAGTCCGAATTCATCGCCACCCAAGCGCGCCAGCACATCGCGCGTGCGCACGCGGGTTTGCAGCAGCAAGGTCACTTGCTTCAACAGACGGTCGCCTGCCGGGTGGCCGCAGGTATCGTTCACGACCTTGAATTGGTCGAGGTCCACGTAGACCAATGCGTGCTGGCGAGCAGGCGTAGCGCGCGTTCCTTCCAGCAAAAAATGCAGCTTCGCCTCGAATTCACGGCGATTGATGAGCCCCGTGAGCGTGTCGTGGGAGGCCTGATAAGACAGCGCGCGGCGCAAGCGACGCTCACGACTGACATCGCGGAACACCACCACCGCACCAGCCACTTCGCCGTGACGATCGCGGATGGGGCTGGCCGAACACTGCACGCCGAGCGCCTGCCCGTCACGGCGGCGCAAAGCCACGTGATCATGAGCAGTCCACGCAGTGCCATCTTCGAGCGGCAGACGCAACGGCGTTGGCAGGGCTTCACCGGAGGTTTCGTGGACCAACGGGAACACCTGCACCAGCGGCATGCCTACCGCCTCGGCCGCAACCCAGCCCGTCAATTGCTCGGCCGTAGGGTTCAAGTAATCAATTTGGCCCAGCGCGTCCGTACTGATGACGGCATCGCCAATGGACTGCAACGTCACTTGCGCGCGGTCCTTTTCATCCAGCACCGCCAATTCGGCCAAACGGCGGCTGGTAATGTCGTGCAGTGTTCCCTCAAAACCGCACACTCGCCCATCGCCATCGCGCATCAAGCGCACATTCTCGGCGACAGTCAGGCGACGGCCATCGAGGGTCCGCAATTCGAATTCATGGTCACGCACTTCGCCTTCCAGCAGGAGGCGTTGGTGCAGTTCTTCGCGGGCCAGCGGCTCCAGCGCGAATTCGCCGAAGCGGCGCCCTTCCAATAGGGAGAATTCGGTAGCGCCAAACAGCCGGACCAACGCCGGGTTGCCCACCAGCAAGCCGCCATCCAGCGTGCACTGGTAGACGCCTTCCACCACGTTCTCGAACAAGCGCCGGAAGCGCTGTTCGCTGGCCCGCAGGGCTTCGGCATGGCGATGGCGTTCAATGGCTTGCGCAGCCAAGCGCCCCAACCGTGCTAGCGTTTCCTGTTCGTAACGCCCGGGTAGACGCGGCACACTGCCATAGGCAGCCAGCGTACCGAGCGGTTCGCCGTCAAGGCTAACCAAAGGAACCGACCACGCGCTGACGATACCCGCCAAGCGCGCGGCTTCGGCACGGTGCTCCCAGCGTTCGTCGCTGGCAACGTCGTCGACCCACACCACACCGCGGTGTGCTAGCGCCGAAGCGCAGGAACCGTAACCAGGCTCGCCTACGGGCACGCCGTCCATCGCTGCGAGGAATTCCCGCGCGAGCTGTGGTGCCACGCCGTGCTGCAGGCGGCCCGTGGCCGGGTTGAAATACTGAACCGCAAAGCGGCAACCCGCGACCGAAGCCCCGGCGGCCAATAGCATGGCCTCGAGCGAACGCTCCAGGGGAGAATCCGCGGCCAAATGCTCGAGCAGAATGCGTTCCGCCGCGGCCAGCGCGGCTGCCGCCGTGCGCTGCGAAACATCCCGCAGGCAAACAATGAATACGCGCTGCCGTTCCAGGCGCGCTTCGCTGACGCCGAACTCGGCGTCGAATTCCCGGCCATCCTTGCGCAATGCGCGGGTGGCATGGGCTGCGAGATCCGTCCGGGTATCGTCCGCACGGGTGGCCAAGCCCTCCAGCGCGGTATCCAGACCGCCACTGTCCAAGGCCAATTGAGGTAACAGCAAGGACAGCGGCTTGCCCTGCACTTCCGCAGCCGTATAGCCAAAGACGCGTTCGGCCGTGGGGTTGAACAAGTCAATCTGACCGGTGTCATCCACCGTCAGGATGACGTCCTTGACGTGGTCCAGTACCGCCTGCAGTTGACTGTCCGTCTGCTCCCGCAGTTCGCGGCTCAGAGCCTCGGTTTCCGCCGCCATGAGTTGCATGGAACGAACCACACCACGGCGCTCTTCGTCCGTATGGTCATAGTGGGCACTGACGAGGCGCAGCAAAAATTCCCAATCCGTGCCGGCAACGCCGACGGACTCGGTGATTTGACGCTCCAGCAAGCGGTTGAAACGACGGAAGCGCCCCGTGGATACGGACTGCGCGACAGGGGTGCTAGCCAGCGGCGAAACGGCAGCAGGCACCAGCCCCAGGCTGGCCATAACGGCCGCGGGCAAACGTTCTGCGGGGGCACCTTGGGGGGCGCCCGCCGATAGGGGTGGCACAGACATGGACCCGTCAACTCCCTGTGGAACGCCACAAAACCGGCGAACCTTACGGCAGGGAGTCTAGGGCGCGCCCCGGCCGGGGCGCTGTGACGGGGTCGTCAGTCCTCGCTGGACTCGTTCGAACGGCCCGAGCGGCGGCGGTCCGCTTCCTTCAGTTCGCGCTTGCGCAGGCGCAGATTCAGCGGGGTGACTTCCACGAGCTCGTCGTCGGCGATGAATTCCATCGCCTGCTCGAGCGAATAGCGGATAGGCGGCGACAGCATGACGTTTTCGTCCTTGCCGGCGGCGCGCACGTTGCTGAGCTTCTTCGCCTTCAGCGGGTTCACGGTCATGTCGTTGTCGCGGGCGCAAATACCCACGAGCATGCCTTCGTAAACTTCATCGCCAGGCGCGACCATGAGGCGGCCACGCTCCTGCAGGGCGAACAGCGCGTACGCCAGCACCTTGCCGGTGCCGTTGGAGATCATCACGCCTTCAAGACGCTGGGCGATGTCCTTCTCCACGACGGCGCCGAAGTGGTCAAACACGTGGTACATCAGGCCCGTGCCCGAGGTGAGCGTGCGGAACAGCGTCTGGAAGCCGATAAGACCACGCGAGGGCACGAGGTAGTCGAGACGCACGCGCCCGCGACCGTCGGTCGTCATGTTGGTCAGCTGGCCACCACGCTCGCCGAGAGCGTTCATCACGGCGCCTTGGCTGGTTTCTTCCACGTCGGCAGTCACCTGCTCCCACGGCTCCAACTTTTGGCCATTCTCTTCCTTGGTAACCACGCGCGGGCGCGACACGGCCAGCTCGTAGCCTTCGCGACGCATGTTCTCGATGAGCACGCCAAGGTGCATTTCACCGCGGCCATACACCAGGAACTTGTCCGGGTCCGGCAGTTCTTCAACGCGCAGCGCGACGTTCGTAAGCATTTCGCGCATGAGGCGCTCACGCACCTGACGGCTGGTAACGAACTTGCCTTCGCGACCGAAGAACGGCGAGTTGTTGGTCTCGAACGTCATGCTGATGGTGGGTTCGTCCACCACGAGCGGGTCGAGGCCTTCCGGCGCTTCCGGGGAGCAAAGCGTGTCGGAAATCTTCGGCTCGGGAATACCGGCGAAAGCAACGATGTCGCCGGCAGCAGCCTCGTCCACTTCCACACGGTCCAGGCCGAGAAAGCCGAGCACCTGCGTGATGCGTTCCGTGCGCGGCTTGCCGTCGCGGTCCACCACGGTGAGCGACTGGCCCTTGCGGAGACGGCCACGCTTGATGCGGCCGATACCGATGGCGCCCACGTAGGGCGAGTAGTCGAGTTGGCTGATCTGCAACTGCAGCGGAGCTTCCGGGTCCACGTCTGGCGCCGGACAGTGCTTGACGATCGCTTCGAACAGCGCATCCATGTTGTCCGTCAGGACGGACGCATCCAGGGTGGCGAAGCCACGCAGCGCCGAGGCATAGACGATGGGGAAATCGAGTTGCGCGTCCGTGGCACCCAAGCGATCGAACAGGTCGAAGGTCTGGTTAATGACCCAGTCCGGACGAGCTTCCGGGCGGTCGATCTTGTTGATGACCACGATGGGACGCAGGCCGTGGCGGAACGCCTTCTGCGTCACGAAGCGGGTCTGCGGCATGGGGCCATCGACAGCGTCGACCAGCAGCAGCACGCAGTCGACCATAGACAACACGCGTTCCACTTCGCCGCCGAAGTCGGCGTGGCCCGGGGTGTCGACGATGTTGATGCGGTAGTCGCCCCAACGGATCGCAGTGTTCTTGGCCAGAATGGTGATGCCACGCTCGCGTTCCTGGGCATTGCTGTCCATGACGCGTTCTGTCGGCGCCTTGCGAGCATCGAGCGTGCCGGACTGGCGCAGCAACTGGTCAACCAGCGTGGTCTTGCCGTGGTCGACGTGAGCGATGATGGCGATGTTGCGCAGGTTCTGGATCAAGATGGGGTACCCATAAAAAAACCCGGCCCGGAGAAAGCCCCCGGGCCGGTAATATCCGCATAAGTATAGCCTATCCGGCGGGCCACTGCCCGCTAACCCGCTGCGCCGAGCTTCAGGGCGCGGTTTCTCTGCCAGCCAGTGGCACCACAGCTTCGGCAGCGCCGGTGAGGCCCGGGCTGGGCTTGGCGCGCGAGACGGTCGCCGGCATGGCCGAGCCCCCCACCAACACCGGGAAGGCCAGCACACGGGTTTGCTCGCCGTTCGGGTCATCGAGCGTTACCGCCACATTGAGCACATAGCCACCCACACTAGGAGCTTGCGCTGTCACGGTTACCTGATGGACCGTGCCGGCGCTGACCTTGTCCAACGTGACGGGAGCGACGGGGTCGAGCAATACCAAGCCTTCGCTGGCCGAAACATCGACGTCCATGGTGGGCACCGTGGCCGCCGGCAACAGCACCACTCGCACTTTAAACGGCACCCCGGGCTGTGGCGTGGACAGCAGGCCGAACTTTACCTCGACCGGGGCGACGGGCTTGCCCATGGGCACGCCCTCCACCAAGTCGCGGGTGATATGGGCCACCCGGACAGCGTCCGCAGCGGTTTTGGCCGGCGCAGTCGGTTCATTACCACTGCCGCAGCCAACCAACCAGGGCAGCACGGCACTGGCCAACAAGGCGCCACGCAGCGTGGGAGACAAGGAAACGGTGTAGTTGCTCATGGTTTCGCCGCTCACGGTTGGGTGACGGTTAGGGTAAGGGTAGTGTCGCCCAACGCGGGCGCCGGCGTCGCAGTATCGTCAATTCGGTTGAAGTCCAACACTTCCAGCACGTAATCACCCGCAGGCAGGCTTTTTGACCAAGTCTCCACTTCCGTGGGCTTGCCGGCACAGCCGTCCGGCGAACTGGTGGAACCGGGACAGCCCCCGAACTCCACCATGCCACTGACACCTTTGTAAAGGTACAGGTCCGCATCGGCACCGGCAGGGCCGGCCAAGCGAATGCTGACCGTGCCCGTAGTGGGCACTGTCAGGCGAAAGAACTTGCGGCTGCCCAACCCGTTGTAGAGTTTCAAGGTGCCGCCCACGTTGTTCGTGCTCACCGCCGTGACTGCACCGCCATTGATAGCGACCGGGCGGTACACAGGGAGGTTGTCAGCCCGACCACCGTTGTTCGTTTCCGTGGTGCCCCACGCATCGATGCCAGCCATGACGATTCCCGAGGCTTGCCCCAGCGCATCGATGCCGGTAGCGCTGCCTGAGTTCGCGGCTTTCAAGGCGGCAAGGAACGGAAAGATGCCAGCCAGCGCCGGGGTTTGCTTCAGGCCGCCCTTCATCACGGCATGAATAGGACCAAAGCCCAGTGCCACCGTGTCACCGCTTTCGCCAGCGCTGTTGTCAAAGAGGTCCCAAAGGATTTCCTCGATGCTGCCTTCGGAATACCAACCGGTAGAACCGGTCAGGTCGTCGAGGTCGTTGCGTTCAATGTCGAAGCCAAAGCCCTGCGTGGTGCCGGGTTTGCTGCTGTCCTTGTACAGCGAACTGCCGCGCATCATGCTCGAGAAGGCATTCCCCCACCCTTCCGAAAAGGCCAGCCGCAAGTCAGTCTTGTCACCGATGGAATGCTCACCACCGATGGACTCGTCACGCGAGAAAACATCTTGGTAATAGTGGCCATACTCGTGCGCAATAACGGATTCGTCGTATTCGTCCGTGTCGGTAGCGGCATCGCCCAACACGTAAATTCCGGCTTCCGTCGCATCCGCACCCGTACCGGACGAAACCGCCGTGAAGAAGGTCGTGTTGATATTGCCACTCGACACCTGGAATGGCGTATTCACCGGCTTATTGCGCGTACTCCAGTGCACCTTCAGGTCCGTGAAGGTTGCCGCGCTGTCCGCCGCGCGAATAGTGGTAATGGCCTTGTAGAGCGTGTCGAGAATGGCGAACGGTGCAGCAGCGCGGTCGGCATCGACGTAAGCGCTAGTAGCTGCATTCCAGCCGGAGGCGAAGTTCACGTTGCGCGTGGTAGTGCCCGCCGCAGCGGTAAAGGTTGTGCCGTCGAAAACATAAGGGGCATTGGCTGAAGTGTTGTCCACCACTGTCACGGTGTAAGCCGGGGTCGTGGCAGCTTCCGTCAGCTTGGCGCGCACGCGCAACTGCACCGAAGTGCCGGCGTTCACGCTCATGCTGTAGCGGCCGGTGGAATCGGTTACCGCGGTGGCGAGCGCCGTGCCACCACCGCCCGGCAGCAGTTCCACTACCACGCCACGCGCCGGGGCCTGCGTCGCGGCAGCGAAGTCCAGCGAGTACACGCCACCGCTGGTGCGGTAGGGCACGCGGTCAAAAGTGATTTGGCCACTGACAGTACCGTTACCCGGTGGCGTAGGGCCCGTGCCGCCGTTGCCGCCACTGGTGCTGGAGCCACCACCGCCACCACCGCAAGCAGCCAGCAGTACGGCGAATACGAGAGCCCCCCAACGGCAGGAGCGGAACAGCGAGCGATGGCATGACGGGTTCATGTGCAGTTCCCTACGCGGGTAAGGGTCTTACGCCGAAGCGAGGGGGAACTCCCCCAGACCAAAAATTACCACAGCGGCGGGGCCTCGAAGAGCCGCAGACAGTCTTCCAATGACGACACATGCCGCTCCCAATGACGCGGCTCGGCAAACCAGGGAAAGGCCTTGGGGAAGGCCGGGTCGCCCCAGCGGCGCGCCAGCCAGGCCTCGTAGTGCACCACGCGCAGCGCCCGCAGCGGCTCGATGAGCCGCACTTCGGCCGCGTCAAACGGCGTAAACACCTCGTAGCCGGCCAGCAAATCCCGCAACTGCCCGCGCATCTGTTCCGGCTCGCCGTCCAGCAACATCCACAGGTCCTGAATGGCCGGGCCCGTCATGCAATCGTCCAAGTCAACGAAATGCGGTCCGGCGTCGGTCCACAGCACGTTGCCACGATGGCAATCGCCGTGGATGCGCAGTTGGCCGGGCTGAATGGCTTCCAGCGCGTCGGTAGCGCGGTCTACCAGTTCCCCGGCCAACGCCTCATAGCGGTCCACCAAGTAGTCCGGCAGCCAGTCGCCATCCAGCACGAAATCGATACTGTCATCGCCGAGCCGTGCTGGTGACAGTTTGGGGCGCGAAGCAAAGCGCCCCGCTCGCCCCACCCGGTGCAAGCGGCCGACAAACCGCCCCATCCATTCGCGTTCCTCCGCCGTGCCCAGTTCGGGCCAGCGCCCGCCACGCCGCGGATAAACCGCCCATTGGAAGCCCGCTATTTCATGGAGCGTCTGGCCGGCAATGACCAACGGCGCCACCACGGGCACGTCGGCGGCCGCCAGTTCCAGTGCGAAGGCGTGCTCTTCCTCCAGTGCCACCCGCGTCCAGCGGCCCGGACGGTACACCTTCACCACTACCGGCTCGGCGTCTTCGATCCCCACTTGGTAGACCCGGTTCTCGTAGCTGTTCAAAGCCAGGAGGCGGCCGTCGGTCAGAAAGCCCAACTGGGCCAAGCCTTCCTGCAAAACATCGGGAGTCAGGCCTGAATACGGGGTTTCGTTCACATTCCGGGAGGCTTCTGGGTGCATAGGGTGCAGTATGATGGGACGCATGAGCGAACACACCATTCTCGTCACCGGCGGTGCCGGTTACATCGGCAGCCATGTGGTCCGTCAGCTCGGTGAAGCCGGCGAACGCGTGGTCGTTCTGGACAACCTCTCCACCGGGTTTCGCAGCGCGGTAACGCATGGCGAACTCGTGGTCGGCGACACCGCCGACAGCGAGCTGGTAGCTCGCGTGCTGCGCGAACACCAAGTCGACACCATCATGCATTTCGCGGCCCACACCATCGTTCCCGAATCCGTGGCGGACCCGCTCAAGTACTACCGCAACAACACCGCCGCCACGCGCAACCTGCTGGAATGCGCGGCCGCAGCCGGCGTGCAGCACTTCGTTTTCAGTTCCACAGCCGCTGTCTACGGTCTGCCGCCGGGCGGCGTAGCCGCTGAAGACACGCCCAACGCGCCCATCAACCCTTATGGCACCTCGAAGCTGATGAGCGAGTGGATGCTGCGCGACCTCTCGGCCGTCACGCCACTGCGCCACGTCGTACTGCGCTACTTCAATGTCGCCGGCTCGGACCCGGGCTGCCGCATCGGCCAAAGCACCCCCAAGGCCACCTTGCTCACCAAAGTGGCCGTGGAGCATGTGGTGGGCAAGCGCCCGCACGTGTCCGTCTTTGGCACCGACTACCCCACGCCAGACGGTACCGGCGTACGCGACTACATTCACGTGGAAGACCTCGCCGCAGCCCATCTGAAGGCGCTGGCCTACCTGCGTAAGGGTGGTGCTTCCACCACCTTGAACTGCGGCTATGGCAAGGGCTTCAGCGTGCGCGAACTACTCGACGCCGTGGCCCGTGTCTCCGGGCAAGCGTTGGTCATCCGCGAAGAGCCGCGGCGCGCCGGCGACCCACCCGTTCTCATCGCCAAGGCAGACCGTATCCGCGAAGTGCTGGGTTGGGTCCCCGCCCACGACGACCTCGACCACATCGTGCGCACTTCGCTCGCTTGGGAACGCCGTTTGCTCGATCAACCGGCCACCTGACGCGTGAAATTCGGGCGCCCCAGTTCGCTGCGCGGCATGCTCATCGCCGGCTTTGTGCTGGTGACACTGCCGCTGCTGCTGGCAGCCTCCAACGCAGCGCTGCAGATGAACCATCTAGCCAAGCGCAGTGCGAGCTTGGTGCACCAAGGCGTCGAATCCACGCGCCATGTGCAGTCGTTGACGCAAGTGTTGTCGGCCATGCAGCGGCGTTCCGGCCTGTGGCTGCTGACGCAAGACCCCACCATGCAGGCGGCAGTGGCAGAACACTACGCCGTGCTCGACGGGCACTTGCAAGCACTGCTCGGCTTGCGCCAGGACCCCGTCTACCGCGGCCATCTCAAGCATCTGCAAGCACAGGCGAAAGCTATTGCGAATGCCGTCGCCCTGCCCTTTGATGACCCTGGCCAAGCGGCGTTTTTGACAGGCCTCCTCGGCAACTTCGAACCGATGATTCGCGAGGCCAACGACTTGGCCACCGCGAACGCCCTGCGGACCAGCGAAGAACTCGCGGCTCTGCAAACCGCTACCGAAGAAACCCAGAACGAACTGCTGCTGCAAGCGGCTGCGCTGGTCCCGGTGACCGCCCTCCTCGCCCTGCTGTTCGTCATGTTGCTGGTACGGCCACTCAAGCAAATTGACCGGGCTATCGCCGAACTCGGCAGTGGCCAGTTCGACACCCCCATCGCTATCAGTGGTCCCACGGACTTGGAACAACTGGGCCAACAATTGGAATGGCTGCGCACGCGCTTGGTGGAACTTGAGGAAGAGAAAAACCGCTTCCTGCGGCACATGTCGCATGAACTGAAAACGCCGCTGGCGAACCTGCGTGAAGGCACGGAGTTGCTGATGGAAGGCGCGGTCGGCGACCTCGACCCGGCCCAGCGCGAAGTCACGGCCATTCTGCGCGAAAACGGTATCCGCCTGCAGCGCATGATCGAGAACCTGCTGAGCTTCAGTGCCTGGGCCGCCAAAGGTGGTGCACTGGAACTCTCCGAATTCCGGCTGCGACCACTGGTGAAGAGCGTCATGGATTCGCAGCAACTCACGCTCGTTGGGCAACGGCTGCGGCTGGACCTGAAAGTCCCGGACGTGGATGTGACCGCCGACCGCGGCAAACTACGCCTCATCCTCGACAATCTGCTCAGCAACGCCGTGAAGTACACCCCCAAGCACGGCATCATCCACCTGTGGTTCCGGCAAACGGATGGGGAACTGGTCATCGACTGCGGCGACTCTGGCCCCGGCATTCTCGAAGCAGACCGCGCGCGGATTTTCGAGGCCTTCTATACCGGTGCCAAGCCGCCTAGCGGCCATGTGCCCGGTACGGGTATCGGCCTCTCGGTCGTCATGGACTTTGTCAAAGCCCACGGCGGCACCATCGTCTTGGTGGACGGGGAGTTCACTGGCGCACACTTTCGGATTTCCCTCCCTATGCGCAGCGAGCCTTCGCGTAAACTGCCCCTAGATGAAAACCCGTATGACATGCCTTGAGCCTTCACCCGCCACAGGTTCGCCGTCGCGCCTGTTCGCGCTGTGCTTGGCCGTGGCTGTCCTCGGCTTAGGCGGCTGTGACGTCGCCCTGCCAAAACTCGGGCGCCCACAGGCGCAGGCCACCCCGGTGGCCACCAATGCCGAAAGCAGCGAAGCCCTGCTCGGGTGGCTGGAAGGCCTGCGGCTCGCGGGCCCGGCTGGTCAGGCGGAAATGATTGCCAACGCCAAACTCGCTTATGAACAGCAAGCCGCGGTGGACGGACAACTGCGCTACGCCTTGGCCTTGGCCACACCCGGCTTGCCCGGCGCCGACCCACAACTGGCCCGACGTCACCTCGGGGAACTAGTCGCCCGTGGCGACCGTCTGCAGCCCGGCCCGCGCGCCTTGGCACAACTAGCGCTGGCGGAAGTGGATGCCCGGCTAACGCTGCAGTCCGACAACCTCCGTCTCCAGACTGAAGGTGCCCTGCGCGACCGTGAACGCACCACGGCCCTCACCCGTCGCCTCCAGCAGGAACTCGACGAGAACAACCGTCTGCGCCGCGCCCTGGACGAAGCGCAAAAGAAGCTCGAAGCCGTGCTCCAACTGGAACGCGGCAATACGCCTGTCCTGCCAACTAGCGGAGCCCTTCCCGTGCCAACCCGCCCAGTAAAGCGCCCCTGATGGCCAGCCGGCGCGACGCGCAAAAGCGTAAAGCCAAAGTCATGGTCGTCGATGACGACCCGGGCTTGCTGCGCCTGCTGACCATCCGTCTGCGCGCGGAAAACTACGAAGTGGAACCCGTGGCCAGTGGCCCGGCCGCACTGGAAAGTGCCGCCCGCTTCCGGCCCGATCTGGTCATCACGGACCTGCGTATGGAGCCCATGGACGGCGTCACGTTACTGCGTGAGTTGCAGTCGCGCTATCCGGGTCTCAAGGTCATCCTGCTTACCGCCCACGGCACTATTCCGGATGCAGTTCGCGCCACGCAGAGCGGCGCCTTCAGTTTCCTGACCAAGCCTGTGGAAAAGCAGGAACTGCTGGACCAAGTGCAGAAGGCACTGAAGATTTCCGGGCAAGCCACCATCGATGAAGACTGGCGTCGTGGCATTGTCACGCGCAGCCCACTCATGGAACAGAAACTCGCGCAGGCCCACCTGGCCGCCGGTACCGATGCCCGTGTGCTGCTGACCGGTGAGCCGGGTTCCGGCAAAGAACAAGTGGCTCGCGCCATTCACCGCGCGAGCAACCGCGAAGCTTCACCTTACGTTTCTTTCAGTTGCACCTCGGTACCCACCGAAGTGCTCGAGTCGGAACTGTTTGGCCACCTGAAGGGGGCCTTCCCAGGCGCCTTGCGCGACCACCCTGGCCTGTTCCGCGCGGCCGATGGCGGCACGCTCTATCTCGACGACATCGGTGACCTCCCGGGCACCACGCAGGTTCGTCTGCTACGAGTGCTGCAGGAAAACCAAGTGATGGCGCTCGGCGCCGCCAAGCCAGTCACCGTGAACGTCCGCGTTATCAGCGGCACGCATCGCGATCTAGCCCAACTGGTGGCCCACGGACGTTTCCGTGAAGACCTTTATTACAAGCTGAACGTGGTGCACATCGACGTGCCTGCGCTATCCCGCCGTCGCGAAGACATCCCGCTGCTGGTGGCGCACTTCCTCGAGCAAGTGGCCATCGAAACGGGCGTGCGCCGACTCTATGCGCCGGAGGCCGTGGAACTCCTGGCCACGGCGGAATGGCCAGGGAACATTCGTCAGTTGCAAGCCATCGTGCGGCAGAACGTCGCTATGGCGCAGACGCAGGTAATACCGGCAGAACTGGTGGAAGCCGCACTGGGCGGCGTGGCCGGGCGCTTGGCCAGCTTCGACGAAGCGCGCGACGAATTCACGCGCAATTACTTGGTGCAGATTCTGCAGATTACGGGCGGCAATGTCAGCCAAGCCGCACGTCTGGCGCGTCGTAACCGCACCGACTTTTACAAACTGCTGGACCGGCACCAACTGGTACCGGCAGAGTTCAAGCCACGCGAGTAAGCCAAGCGAGCACGGCTTCGCCGAATTGCTCGTGGTCTGCTGCCTTCGACAGCGTGTGGTCTGCCTCCGGCAATTCCAGCCGCGTGGCCTCTGCGCGAGCGAGCACTGCTTGCCACGGTGCACTGCCTTCCACCATGGCGCGGAACTCCGCTGCCGTGCGGTCATTGCCGCTTAGTGCCCACAACACGGGCAACGAGCAAGCCGTGGCGTTCGTCAGCAGTGCTTTTGCCAAAGCGCCGTCGGCTGCATCCAGCCCCGGCAAGGTAGAAGCCTGCATCGAGGTAGAACCATCCGCAGTGGCACTCGCGCTAGCGCCACGCGCTGCCCTCCGATGCTGCCACCACTCACGCAAGGCGCCCACGACCTTCACTTCACCGCGTAGCAAGCGGCCCCAGAAGGCCCGACTGAGCAATTGTCGTCCGTAGTATTCACGAACCAATGCCTGCGACCGCGCGGAAGCCGCAACAGGCGCCCAAGGGTTCAAGGCCACCACGCCCGCCACCGCGGGGTGGTTAGCCAGATGCAACAGCGTCAAGGTGGCACCATCGCACAAGCCGAAAACTACCCAACGGCTGACGCCCGTGGCTACTACGGCAGCGTCCAGCGTGCCGCGCAGCTCCGCACCGCAATCGAGCAACGCACCGCGCTGGCCAGGAGCATCGCCAGTTCCCGCGCGGTCGAAGCGGCAGGTGGCATGGCCACCGGCATTGAAGTAGCGTGACCACCGGAGGAACTGCCGATGGGCGCCCACTCGATACTGCGGCCCGCCTACGATGAAGAGCACGCCGCAACGAGCGTTGGCGCCGGCCGGCACTTCGAGCAACCAAGGCGGCATAGCCTCAGTCTCGCTAGCAACCTCGTGTTTACCCGCACCCGCGATATCAGGTTCGTGCTCGGCAACATCGCGCAATAGCGCGCCATGAACTTCCGGAACCAAAGCATTCAGCCACTCCACCAGTGGCATCACTAGCGTGGTGTCCGTGTCTGTCTCGGTAGGCAACCAGAAGCGCCGCGCACCACTGGCTACCGCATCCCATTCACGTGCGACTACCGGAAACGAAACCTCAGGCACCGCCTCAAGTTCATTCGCCAACGCAGCAGAGAGCAGATAGCCACCGCATTCCACGGCTCTACCCGCTGCCAACTGCCGCCGCAACAAATCAACACTCTGGCCGACTGTAGCGCCAGTATTGCCAAGCGCAGCCAAACGCAACCATTGCGTCACCACCGCACTGCCCTGCACCACCGGGTTCCAACTGGCCAACGCTAACGGTAGTGGTGCACCACGCCGTTGCAAGGCCTGCCAAAGCGCAGGCAGTAGCAGTGCTCCTTGCCTCGCTACCCACAAGACCCAGGGCCCTTGCACGGCGGCAGCAGCAGCATCGTCCGCAAAATCTTCGGCCCACTGCACCAAGCTGGCGCCAGCAAAATCACCCTCGCTATCGCCCGTGCCATAAGGATCCGTGCAGTGCACGTTCCAGCCCGTAGCGGCCAGCGAACGTGCAGCGGCGGCCATGAGCGAACGGGTATGGTTGAGCTCATCGCCGAGTGGCGGCAGGAAAAGTACCGTGCCACGGGCCGTGAAGTGCAGGGAACCCGGCAAGTCTGTAGCAACCGGCAATGCTGGCTGCCACGTGGTGCGCCAACGTCTGCCTGCAGTGCCAGGAACCCAGCCGGCCATGGTCGTAATGGCGGCACTGGCCACAATCAAACGCCCGGTACAACCGTGGCGCGGGCAGACACCCAGTCCACCAACGTACCAACGCTCGTGAATACTTCAGCCGACAACTCATCGTCCGCCACGACGAAACCGAACGTCGTCTCGCATTCGTTCAGCAACGTCACCACCGCTACCGAATCGAGTGCGGAAACAGCCCCCAACAACAGTGTGTTTCGTTCCAAGGGAAACGCGGCAGGCAATCCGAGTACGTCGCGTAGCAACAACCCCAAGTGGTTTTGGACAGCCGTATTCATGCGCGCAGCGCCGCGCGTGCCAACAACATGGCATTACCGAGCACCGAGCGACGGTAGAGACTGACGCGCGGGAGTTTCAGCGCATCGCTGCCCGGCGTGACAACCCCCCAGTCGGAACTGAAGGCGTGACTGAAGCCCGCCTCGCGCACCAAACCGACATCACGGTCGCTGAAGTCTCTCCCTTCATGCCCGTTAGGGTAGGCGAACAACCCGACCGATACCCCCAGCAACTGTTCGAGATCGGCGCGGCTGCCGGAAACTTCCGCACGCGCCTCCTCGAGCGTACAGGCAGCGAGAATGGGATGACGGCGCGTATGCGCGCCTATCTCCACGCCGGGCCGCGCCGCAAGTTCACGCAATTCTTTGGCATCGAGCATGAGTCGTGGCGCGGGGGGCGCCCCACATGCTGCCTCCACCAAGGCTACGGCCTGCTCGCGAGCGCTTAGCGGCAAGGACTTCACCGCAGCAATGCAGCGCCCAGCCAGTTGCCGACGCGCTCCCAGCGAGGCGGGCACAGCTTCCGCCAAGCCCACTCCATCGAGACGGCTACCGACGACGCCTTCTCGCAAGGCCCACAGCAAGCGGTCGTGCCACATGTTTTGTCCGCCTACGAAAGCGGAAGAGACAAACACCGTGGACGGATAGCCCCGCGCCTCGAGCAAGGGAGCGGCTACTGCCAACTGGTCTCGGTAACCGTCATCAAAAGTGATGGCTACAGCAGTACGGCGGAGGCGCCCTTCTTGCAAGGCGGTGAGACCGGCGCCCAACGGTACTACGTCAAAACCACCCAAGGCATCTAGCTGCCTTGAGAAATGCGCCGCGTCAGGCGTTTCCGGGTCGTACGGATCAAACTCCCGCGCCACGCGATGGAAAGCCAACACCAGCAGACGGTTGCCAGGCAGGAACCGCAGCAATGGCCACAAGGCTTGCATTCTCAGGTAGTTCTTAACTGCCGCCGCTCGGCGGCCGTCAATGCGGGCTTCGACAACTCTATCTCCTTGGCATCCGGCAGGGCCACCCGTCCGGTCAACACCACCAAGGCTACCAATTGGTATGGCAGGTCGAGGTAGGCCAAGCCCAGAAAAGCGCCACCGACAGCATAAGCGATGGCACTGGCCTGCAGGGCTGTAACAAGATTGAAGGCCCAGGCTTTATCAGGGTCGTCACGCGTGGCTTTACGGATACGCTGGGACTCCAGAAAAGCGAACCCGGCAAAGCCCAAAAACAGCGCCAAGCCAACAAAGCCCTGCTCACCCAAAATCTCGAAGTAGATACTGTGCGCGTCGTGGAACGCCTCGGGGTCTGGGGCATACCGGTGGAATGCCTCGCGATTGAAGACACCATACCCACCACCCGTGACTGGGTGGTCCAGCGCAACATTTGTAGCAAACTGCCAAGCATTGATACGGCCCATAGCGGAAGCGTCGTCCTTGTACTCCGCAATACTGTCTACACGCTGCGTGAATTTTTCCGGCATGAGCCCGAACGCCAGCATGGTTGCAATGACCATCAGGCCAGCACCCAACCACTTGCGGTCTGAGCGCCACCAGATGGCACCCAGCATGGCCGCGATGGCGAGATAAGCACCGCGCGAATAAGACGCCGCGACAGACGCCAGGCAAAGCACAAAGCCGGCAGCCAAGGCACGCTTCGCCCACTTGCCATCGGTTTGCTTCCACAGGTACCAAAGCAAGGGCATCACCATGGTAAGCGCCAGAGCAATTTCGTTATTTCCGGAAAGGAACGAGCCTTCCGGCCCCCAAACGAGGTAGCGCCCGCCGGTGGCAATGGTGAAAACACCACCCTTGAAGCCGTAAAAACCAATGCTCATCGCTGCGACCCAAACCACGATATTGATACTGCGGCGATCCTTGACGATGAAATAGGTTGCGAGCGTCATCAGCTGGATTTTGAGGCTGCGCATGGCCTCCGGCTCTGCCAAATCGCGGTATAACGCCAATGGCCAAGTGCAGGTAATCCACAGAACAAAAAGAACCCAAACCGTAGTAACAGGCGTCCAACGCCAACGCATGCGTTGCTTCCAATTGAACAGCAAGGCTATGGCCGTGACCGCGGCGATGGGCTGTACAACGGAGGCGTTGTGAGCAAAGCCGTAGGCCAAACGGTGCGGCGACATGTAGCTGAGCCAGGTCCACGTGCCCAGGCCGATGAGCGGGCGCGCCACCGACAACAGAATCATTACGCCCAGCACCACGAACAAGATGTAGTCACGCATCGAACCGTCGCTCCATCAAGGTGGCAAACACGGCCTGCTGGCCACGTGTCGTGTCATCCCAACTAAACCCTTCGGCATAGCGCCGCACCACGTTCGCAGCCGGGCGTACGGGGGCATACGTGGCCACCGCCTGGCCCAGCGCTGCAGCTGTCCGCGGGGCGAAGAGTACGCCGGCATCTACGGACTGCACCACTTCCGGCGTGCCCCAGATGTCGGCGGCGACCACAGGCGTGCCGCAAGCCATCGATTCCAGTAAGACATTCGCCCAACCTTCACGGTCGGATGCCAATACGGAGAGGTCGGCAGCCGCGTAGTGGAAACGCAGCTCTTCCTGCGGCACCGCTCCCACGAAACGCACACGGTCTGCGACACCTAGTTCCTGTGCCAAGGCTCGCAGTTTTGCTTCCATTGGACCGCGGCCTACCAAGTCCAAATGCCACTCCGGCAAATCGCGCAAGGCAGCAATAGTCAAGGCCTGCCCTTTGCGTTCAATCAAGTAGCCCACGCTTACCAAGCGCTTGCCAAGGGCCGGGCCACCCACCCGCGCGCGCGCCTCGGCCTGAGGTACGGGCACGAACCGTTCAAGGTCCACACCGTTGCGTAGCACATGGACTTTTTCGGCGGTGGCACCCAACTGCACGAGACGGTCCGCAAGGGCGCGACAAACACCGATGCTGGCACCCGCCACGCCTGCAGCCCAAAGAATCATGCGCTTCGGGACTGCTTGGTCCGCAATGAGGTTCAAGTCTGTGCCACGCGCAGTGATGGCGAGCGGAACGCGGAACCAACGCGCGAGCAAGCCGGCAGCTACGCCATCCGGGTAGTAATAGTGCGCATCGATCAAATCAAACTTCCAGCCTTGCCGGCGCCATTTCCAGAGGGTCGGCAAGGCACCAAGCGCCAGCAACAATGGCGTCAGCCACATGCCAAGCTTCGGGATGACGAGATAGCGCGGGTGCGCAACGCTCAGGCCGTGGCGCGTCTCGCCGGAAGGTGCGGCCGCAAAGCGGGCATATTCGCCGAACCGCGCATGTTTGAACGGAAACCATGGCACCGGTGCCACCACACGCGCCTCAATGCCGCCCGCCTCGACCAATTTGCGCAAACGCTGTTCGACGAATGGACCATGGCCCGGGTTCGCCGCATTCGGGTACAGCGTGGAAAAGGTCAGAACGCGTAGTGTTCGGCTAGTGGAGTTAGTGAA
>CALQLF020000055.1 GCA_943331345.2 Candidatus Planktophila lacus
CGCCGCGCGCCCGAGCAGTATCTGTGGAGCTACAAGCGCTTCCGCCCCCTGCCCGGCGAAGCGAACCCTTACCGGGCCTAGCCTTGGTAGGCAGCCTCGAGTTCCTGCCACGCGGCAACGGCGTCCGCAGTGCGCCAGCCGGCTTCGAGCGCCAGCTTCTGCAAACTGCGCTGCAAGCGCAACAGGTTGCCTCGTGCCGCGTGCTGTCCCAAAGGGCCGGTCTGCAAGCGCCCACGGTCCCAATCGATGACATGCACCACCGGCATGGCACTGGGCGCAGCACTGGGCGCAGCGCCAGCAGGTGGCAGAGCCACCAGAATGTTGTGGGCGTTCAAGTCCGCATGCCACGCGCCTGCCGCGTGCAGACGGCGCAGGCACTGCCCCAAGGTCGTCCATACCGCCACCGGCCAGTCCGCCAGCGCAGCGGACAGGGTCCGTACGCCCTGGATGCGCACGGTCAACAAATCTGCCCGATAGCGGAAGCCCGCGCGGACGTAGCGCGCGGCCACCGGCGCGGGCACCGGCAATCCCGCCGCATGCAGCGCTGCCGTCATGCGCAATTCACGGAATGGGCGGGTGGCTTCCTCACCGCGCCACCAATAGCGGTCCGGGTTCCAGCGTGCCACCAGGCCACCACGCAGGTAATGGCGTAGCACCCAATCGTCGGCGTCGCCGCCCGGTCGCAGGAACCAGGCGCCGCCACGGCCACGGTCGGCGGCCGTCAACGCACCTGCCGCGCGCCAGCGGGCCGTATCGAATAACGAAGGATCGGGTTGGTGCACTTGCCGGGGGTCGTATAGCATCGCCCCATCTACACCTTGCCACCGCAACAGGCCCATGCCACTCCTGCATTCCCCGCCGCGCGAGGTCTGTCTGCTTCGCGTCTCCGCCATTGGCGACACCTGTCATGTGGTGCCGTTGTTGCGTACCTTGCAGCACGCGTGGCCGGAAGCCCGCTTTACTTGGGTCATTGGCAAGCTCGAGGCGAAACTGATGCGCCTGCTGCCCGAGGTGGACTTTATCACCTTCGACAAGCGTGCCGGCCTCAAGGGCTTGCTGGCCACCCGCCGCGAACTCGCTGCGCGCCAGTTCGACCTGCTGCTGCACCTGCAAGTGGCCTTCCGCGCCAGCCTGCTCGCACAAGCCGTGCGCGCTCCGGTGAAACTAGGCTTCGACCGCGACCGCGCCCGCGAAGGCCAGTGGTGGTTCACCACGCACCGCACAGCGCCCCAAGGGCGCGTGCACGTGCTGGACAGCCTCATGGCTTTCGCGGATACCTTGGGCCTACCTACCAACACCAGCAACCCTACCGGCGGGCAACCGCGCACGGGCTTGCAATGGAACCTGCCATTGCCACCGGACGCCACGGCATATGCCGATGCGCTCATTAACCCTGGCCAACGCACGCTCGTCATCAGCCCGTGCTCCAGCCATGTGCTGCGCAACTGGCGACCGGAGCGTTACGCCGCCATCGCAGACCATGCCGTGCGCGTTCACGGCATGCAGGTCATCGTATGCGGCGGGCCCAGCGAACTGGAGCGCGGCACGGCGGCCGCCATCAGCGCAGCTGCAACGGTGCCAGTGCAGAACCAAGTCGGTAAAGACACGCTGCCGCAACTGCTGGCGTTACTCGGGCGCGCCACCGTGCTACTCACGCCCGACAGCGGCCCCGCCCACATGGCCACCATGGTCGGCACGCCTGTCGTCGGGCTCTATGCCGCCACCAACCCGGAGCGCAGCGGACCTTATCTGTCGCGACAATGGAGCGTGGACCGCTACGCTGCGGCGGCTGCGCAGTTCCTACAGGCCACCCCCGAGAGTCTCCCTTGGACCACGAAGATTGAACGGCCCGGTGTGATGGACCTCATCACCGTGGCCGATGTAACAGAGCGACTGGATGCGCTGCTCGCTGTCACCCACTGAGACACAGCACAACCAACGCTGCGCCACCACCGAGTCATGCACCCACGGAGCGGGGTTAGAATAGAGGTTCAGCTAAAGGAATTCCGCCATGACCACCGACATCCTCGTCCCTATCTCGCCCGGTGAACTCATCGACAAGATCACCATCTTGCGCATCAAGGTGGCGCGCATCACGGACCCGTCGAAGCTAGCGAACGTGAAGATGGAACTGGAAGCCTTGGAACGGGTATGGCAAGAATGTGGCCTGCCCATTACGCAAGTGGAAGCGGAAGAGCGCGGCTTGCAGGACGTGAACACACGCCTGTGGGATATCGAAGACCGCATTCGCGACGAAGAACGTGCGCAAACCTTCGGCGGCGAGTTCATCGCGCTGGCGCGCAGTGTCTATGTAGAAAACGACGAGCGTGCTGCCCTGAAGAAGCGCATCAATCTGGCGCTGGGTTCACGCATCGTGGAAGAGAAGAGCTACCAGCCCTATCGCTAATACCGCCCCCGTAGTCGTGGGCGCGAGCTTTGTAGGACCCACCTTTGTGGGCACGAGCCCTGTGGGAGCGAGCCTTGTGGGAGCGAGCTTGCTCGCGACTCTTCCCGTCAGCCAACGAGCGTATATTCCGCGCCGCAGTAAGGGCATTTGGCGAAGCCGGTCTTCTCCACCTGCAGGAACACACGCGGGTGCGAATTCCACAAGGCCATGGCCGGACTCGGGCAAGCCAGAGGCAACTCCGCGCGCGTAACGGTGTACTGCTGCTGAGCATTGGCCTGAGTATTGACTTGAGTCTTATCGGCAGTCGGGCTGTTCACGGGCGAGGCCTTCGGTAAAACGACAGGGGCGCGCAGCAAACCACTGCGCAGGCGCCATTATACCGGGCACGCGCCAGCCTTTCCCGCCCACTAAAGCACCGGTGCGTCTGCCACCCCACTGAACGTGGCCTCCCAAATGGCCTGCACGGCCGCCCTCGTGGCCGCCCAAGGCGCCGCCTCCACCACTGCCTTGCCCCCCGCCAGCGCCAGACGGTGGTTCAGGTGGCGGTATTCGCGGTAGGCGTTCACTAGGGTATCGATGTCCCGGTGGTCCACCAGCGCCGCGCTGCCCACGGACTCTAGTTGGCGGATGGTATCGGCGAACATGGCCAGCGGCGGGTAACGGCCGGCCCAGCGCAGTACCCAGTATTGGGCCAGAAACTCGATGTCCGCCACGCCGCCGGGATCTTGCTTCAGGTCGAACTGTCCTGCCGTGGCCCGCGAGAGTTCGTTGCGCATACGCTGGCGCATATTGCGCACCTCGACGGCCAATTTGTGTTGGCGCACGTGGTGGCACAGTACGTCCTCGCGCACCTCGCGGAAGCGCTGCCGCAACTCAGGGGCACCCGCCACATCGCGCGAGTGCAGCAGCGCTTGGTGCTCCCAAGTCCACGCCTCCTGGCGCTGGTAGTCGTGGAAGGCTTCGATGGGTGTGACCATGAACCCGCCCTTGCCGCTCGGGCGCAAGCGAGTATCTACTTCGTACAGTCGTCCGGCTGCGCTGTGGATGGTGAGCAAGTGCAGGATGCGCTGGCCCAAGCGCAGGAAGAACACGCCGTTCTCCACTTCCTTCGGCCCCGCCGTTTGCTGCCATGCCCCCGCGGAATCATGGAGGAACACCAGGTCGAGGTCGGATGAATACCCAAGCTCCTGTCCGCCCAACTTGCCGTAGCCAACCGCCGCCAACTGCACCGTCCGCACATCCGCGGCACCCGCAGCACTGCCGCAGCGCGGCTCGCCATAGATGGCCGTCATCTGCTCCCAACCCAAGCGCATCGCTTCGGCCAAAATGAGTTCGGCAATCTCAGTCAGCCGGTCACTGACTTGCATGAGTGGGAGGCGTCCGGTGAGGTCCCATAACGCCACCCGGAACACCGCCGCGCGCTGGAATTGGCGCAGCGCTTCCACTTGCCGCTCCGGGTCCTCATCCGCTGCTGGCCGCTTGAGCGCCAGTTCGGCCTCGAACTGTGCGCGTGACGGGGGCTCTTCGAACAAGCGTTGGTCGACCAGTTCATCCAACAGCAAGGGAAACGCCGCAATCTGGTCGCAGAGAAAATCTCCGAGAGCGGCAATTTCACCGAGGCGCGCGAGGGCGAGCGGACTCTCCAGCAGCAAGGCCAGATAGGTACTGCGGTTACCGGTGGCCTGCACCACCCGCAGCATGCGCGGCAAGGCAGCCGGCGCGTCTTGCGTGCGCTCCGCGGCAGCCAGCAAGCGCGGTAACAATTGTTCCAACCGTCGCAGCCCCGTGCCATCGAGGCGACGCGCGTAATGCGAGTTCAGCAGTGTGGTCACCGCCTCGGACGTGAGCATTGCACTGCCAGCGTTGGCTGCCGCTTGGCCGCTGGCGGTGGGTGGCGCGAGTACGGAAGAGGTAGCGTTCTCGGCCGCTTGCGCAGCTTCCGCCGCCGAGGGCGCCACCACCGCTGCAAAGTGGCGCATCACCACCTCGCGGTGCAAGCCGAGTGCTACTGCGAATGCGGCCCAGTCCGGGTAATGCATCGCCGCCGCCATCCGCGCGCGTCCGGCCTCGTCACGCGGCAATTCATGCACCTGCGCTTCAGCCACCATCTGCAGGCGGTTTTCGACGCGACGCAGGAAATGGTAGGCCGCCTCCAGTTCAGCCACCTCGGCGGCACCCAATCGCTTGGGGTGCGCCAGCACCGGCAACAGGTCGAGCAGCGATGCCGGCTGCAAGGCAGGCTCTTGCCCGCCGCGCAACAACTGGAACACCTGCACGATGAACTCGATCTCGCGGATGCCACCCGGCCCGAGCTTCACATGGTCCTGTCGGTCGAGGCGCTGCACCTCGCGGGAAATCATCGCCTTCATCTCGCGCAGCGATTCAATGACGCCGAAGTCGAGATAACGGCGGAACACGAATGGCCGGACCACACTGCGGAACAGTTCACCGTACGCCTGCTGGCCGGTGACAGCACGTGCTTTCACCCAGGCATAGCGCTCCCAATCGCGGCCGTGTTGCTGCAGGTAGTCCTCGAGCGCCGCAAAGCTAGCCACGAGCGGGCCGGATTCACCGAAAGGCCGCAGCCGCATATCCACGCGGTAGCCAAAGCCATCCACCGTAGGTGCCTCCAGCAAACGGATGAGGTGTTGCCCCAGACGCGTGAAGAACTCCATGTGGTCGGTGCCGCGCCGGTCCGTCTCGCCGTCTTCGGGAAAGAGGAACACCAAGTCGATGTCGGAAGAGAAGTTCAACTCACGGCCACCAAGCTTGCCCATGCCGACGACGACGAGGTCCTGCTCGACACCGGCCGCGTTGCGCGGCGTGCCGAACCGCGCGACAGTGGCGCGACGCGCGAAGGCGTGGGCAACGCTAATGGCTGCATCTGCCACGGCCGAGACATCGCGCAGTACTTGCACCGGGTCGATGCGGCCGGCGAGGTCTTGCCAGGCCAAGCGACAAGACTCACGCCGGCGCAAGCGGCGCAATTCGGCCATGAACGCCGGTTCGTCGGCAATGGAGAGAAGCGCACCAAACGCCGCGTCGTGTTCAGCCGGGGAAGGAACACTAGCGAGGTCGAGGCCTGAAAACAGCCCGGGCTGGCGAGCAAAAGATTCGGTGAGGTAGTCGCTACAGGCGAAGACGTTGGCCGCCTCGTTCGCATCGAGGCCCGCCGCCGTGGCAGCGGCCAGCGCGGCTTCAAACAAGGGCGAGACAACCGTAGTCATGGCGAGACTATAACGCGTGCGATTGTAGGAGCGCGCTTGCTCGCGACATTCAAGAGTCGGGAGCAAGCTCCCTCCTACAAGTCGAACCTCACACTGTCGGGAGCAAGCTCCCTCCCACAATGGATGGAGTCGGGAGCAAGCTCCCTCCCACAAGTCGCAACATCCAAGAGTCGGGAGCAAGCTCCCTCCTACAAATAGCTCGGGGATACAAAAGGTTCGGGCACAAAAAAAAGGCCGGCATTGCTGCCGGCCTTCTTTCGGTAGTTGCAGAGTCGCGAGCAAGCTCGCTCCCACAGAACCAATGGCGTTAGCCGCGGGAAAACGAGCAAGCTCGCTCCAGCAGCCGGCCGGGCATTACATGCCCATGCCGCCCATACCGCCCATGCCACCCATGCCGTCGCCCGGGGCGTGGCCATGGTCGTCATCCTTCGGGGCGTCAGCGATCATCACTTCCGTGGTGAGCAGCAGGCCCGAGACCGAAGCGGCGTTCTGGAGAGCCAGACGCGTGACCTTGGTCGGGTCCAGAATGCCCATGTCGATCATGTCGCCGTACTCGCCCGTTGCGGCGTTGTAGCCGAACGTGCCCTTGCCGGCACGCACCTTGGCGAGCACCACGGCCGCGTCTTCGCCGGCATTGCCGACGATCTGGCGGAGGGGCTCTTCAATGGCGCGAGCGAGGATCTTGATGCCAAAGTTCTGGTCTTCGTTGGCACCCGTGAGCTTCTCCAGTGCCTTGATGCAGCGGATGAGCGCCACGCCACCACCAGGAACCACACCCTCTTCCACCGCAGCGCGCGTGGCGTGCAGGGCGTCTTCGACGCGGGCCTTCTTTTCCTTCATCTCGACTTCGGTGGCAGCACCGACCTTGATGACGGCGACGCCGCCGGAGAGCTTCGCAACGCGCTCCTGCAGCTTTTCCTTGTCGTAGTCCGAAGTAGCTTCGGCGATCTGCGCACGGATCTGCTCGACGCGGGCCTTGATGTCCGCGCTCTTGCCAACACCGTCAATGATCGTGGTGTTTTCCTTCTCGACCAGCACCTTCTTAGCGCGGCCCAGATCGGACAGCGTGGCCTTCTCGAGCGTCAGGCCGACTTCTTCCGAAATGACCGTGGCGCCTGTCAGGACGGCGATGTCCTGCAGCATGGCCTTACGACGGTCGCCGAAGCCCGGAGCCTTGACGGCCGAGACCTTGACGATGCCGCGGATGGTGTTCACCACGAGGGTGGCAAGGGCTTCGCCCTCGACATCTTCAGCAATGATGAGGAGCGGCTTGCCAGCCTTGGCAATGCCCTCGAGTACCGGCAGCAGCTCGCGGATGTTCGAGATCTTCTTCTCGTACAGGAGGATGAGCGGCTGGTCGAGGTCGCAGACCTGCGTGGCTTGGTTGTTGATGAAGTACGGCGAGAGGTAGCCGCGGTCGAACTGCATGCCTTCGACGACATCCAGCTCGTTCTGGAGGCCCGAGCCTTCCTCGACGGTGATGACGCCTTCCTTGCCGACCTTCTCCATCGCTTCCGCGATGGTGTCACCAATGCTCTTGTCGCTGTTGGCCGAGATGGTGCCAACCTGCGCAATCGCCTTGGTGTCCTTGCAGGGCTTGGAGAGCTTCTTCAGCTCTTCGTGGGCCGTAGTGACAGCGAGGTCGATGCCGCGCTTCAGGTCCATCGGGTTGACGCCAGCGGCGACGCCCTTCAGGCCTTCACGGACAATGGCCTGAGCCAACACGGTGGCGGTGGTGGTGCCGTCGCCGGCCTCGTCGGAGGTAGCCGAGGCCACTTCCTTCACCATCTGCGCGCCCATGTTCTCGAACTTGTCTTTCAGTTCGATTTCCTTCGCGACCGACACGCCGTCCTTGGTGACGGTGGGGGCGCCGAAGCTCTTGTCGAGGACGGCATTGCGGCCCTTGGGACCGAGCGTGACCTTGACGGCGTTGGCGAGAATGTTGATGCCACGCACCATACGGCTACGCGCGTCATCGCCAAAACGGACTTCCTTAGCTGACATTTTCTGGATCCTTCAAATTCAATAAGGGGGTGAGAGGGGAACCGGAGGCTTACTTGCCTTCGATGACCGCCATGACGTCTTCCTCGCGCATGACGAGGACGTCTTCGCCGTCGACCTTCACTTCGGTGCCGCTGTACTTGCCGAACAGCACCTTGTCGCCGACCTTCAGGTCTAGCGGGCGCACTTCGCCGTTCTCAAGGATCTTGCCCTTGCCGACAGCCTTGACGACGCCCTGCACGGGCTTTTCGGCGGCCGCGTCGGGGATGATGATCCCGCCGGCGGACTTCTTCTCTTCTTCGACGCGCTTGACAATAACGCGGTCATGAAGCGGACGGATCTTCATGGAACTCTTCCTTTACTTACGGTTTTCACTGGACGGATGCCCGCCGGTTGCCCGACGGAAGATGGAACGAAAAGGGCTAACCTCGCTCTTACCCGGTGACGGGTACCGAGGCGCTGTTAGCACTCTCCGCTTGTGGCTGCTAATGATAGCGACGGAAGTCGCCTTTTCAAGGGTGCGGGTCACGGATTTCTTTTTGGCGAGCCTGATAACCGCAGACCGGGCAGACCCGTACATGGCAAGGCACTCGCGCGCAGCGTATGCTGTGGCCGCAGGCGAAGGTAGAAAATGCTTATTATTCCTATGGAATTCATGAACTTGAACACTCCCCCGAGCAGCCACCCCCGCCCCTTCGGCCGGCGCCTACGGCGTTTCAGCGCCCCGGTACTGGCCCTGCTGGTCGGCTTGGCTGCCCTTTGGCCCGCCGCCGCGCCCCGGGCGGATGACGACTTCATTCCCCCCGAACAGGCCTTCAAATACACCGTCAGCGCCACGGCGGACGCCATTACAGTCCAGTGGAACGTCACCCAGGGCTACTACCTCTACCGCAAGCGCCTCGGTTTCGAGTCGAGCACGCCGGGCATAACGCTCGGCGCTCCCGTGTTCCCGAAGGGCCTGGATCACGAGGACGAGTTCTTCGGTAAACAGGAGGTTTACCGCGGTGCCGGCAACCGCTTCGTTCTGCCTTACACCCGCGCCGCCAACGCCCCTGCCAGCGCTACCGTGCTGCTGAAGCTGCAGGGCTGCGCCGACGCCGGTCTGTGCTACCCGCCCATGAAATGGACCGCAACCGTTGCGCTCCCGGCGCCGGCGCTGAAGGCTCCGGCTGTCACCTCACCAGTCACCTCAGTGGCGGGCCTGAAGGCACTCGCCAGCGCTAGCAAGGCGCGCAGCGCCGATCAGGAATTCCTGCCGCCTACGGAAGCCTTCCGCGTGTCTGCGACGGCACTCGCCGCGGACCGTATTCGCGTGTCTTTTATGGTGGCACCCGGCTATTACTTGTACCAGAAGCGCCTGAAAGCGGCGCTGGAAGGGGCGCCCGCCGGCGTGACGCTCACCCCGGTCACCTGGCCGGCTGGCAGCGCCCACAACGACGAATACTTCGGCCAGCAAACGGTCTACCCGGAAAGCTTCGAAGCCGAACTGGTCGTGCAGCGCGGCACTACCACTGACGCACTCACGGTCGGTCTGGCCATCGGCCTGCAAGGTTGCGCCGAGGCAGGCCTGTGCTACCCGCCAGACACGCGACACCTGACGGTGGCGCTGCCAGCGGTGGGTGCTGCGCCGTCGACCCCGACGAGCGCTGCGGCGGTCGGCAGTTCGGTAGGCAGCGTCGCGGAGGCTTCTTCGGCCGCGGCGAGCACCGCGCCGACCGGTACAGATACCGGCTCCGGTATGGTCTCCGAGCAAGACCGTCTGGCCAAACTCGTCGCACACGGCTCGCTGTGGCTGGTGCTGGCTTCGTTCTTCGGCTTCGGCCTGCTGCTGGCCTTCACGCCGTGCGTGTTGCCCATGATCCCCATCCTCTCCGGCATCATCGCGGGGCAGGGCGAGCAGGTCACGCCCATGCGCGGGTTCCTGCTGTCGCTTTCTTACGTGATGGGCATGGCGCTGACCTACACCATCGCCGGTGCGGCTTTCGCGGCGGCCGGACAGCAGGCGCAGGCCATCTTCCAGCAGCCGTGGATTCTGGCGCTGTTCGCGCTGATGTTCGTCGGCCTCGCGCTCGCCATGTTCGGCTTTTACGAGCTGCAGTTGCCTGCTGGGTTGCAGACACGCTTGAACGGCGTGAGCGGCAAACTCTCGGGCGGCAAGGTGCTGTCTACCGCCCTGATGGGCGCACTGTCTTCGCTGGTGGTCACCGCCTGCGTGGCGCCGCCACTCGTCGCGGCGCTGGCTGTCATCAGCCAGACCGGCAGCGTGCTGCGCGGTGGTCTTGCCTTGTTCTCGCTGTCCATCGGCATGGGCGCGCCCTTGCTGGTCGTGGGCGCTTCAGCGGGCAAGCTCCTGCCGCGTGCCGGCGCGTGGATGGAAACCGTCAAGCAAGTCTTCGGCGTGCTCTTCCTCGGTGTGGCCGTCTGGATGGCCGAACGCATCCTGCCCGAGCGCCTCGTCATGGTGCTGTGGGCCGGCGTGGCGGGCGCGGCGCTCTGGGTGTTCTGGCCACGGCGCGGTTGGCGCCCGCTAGGCGCTGGCCTTGCCCTGCGCGGCGTGCTGGTAGCCGCGGCCGCGCTGTGGGGCCTCGCCCTGCTGATAGGCGCGGGCTTCGGCGGCAAGGACCCTCTGCGCCCGTTCGAGGGCACTCGCTTCGGCGCCGCAACGCCACAGGCGCTCGTGTTCACGAGCATCCACTCGGTAGCCGACCTCGACCGCGAACTCGCTGCCGCCAAGGCGGCAGGCCGCCGGGTCATGGTCGACTTCTCCGCCGAATGGTGCGTCTCCTGCAAGGAAATGGAGAAGTACACCTTCCGCGACCCCGCCGTGCAGGCGGCGCTGGCGCCTTATGTGCTGCTGCAGGCCGATGTCACGGGCAACACGCCGGACGACCAAGCCATGCTGGCGCGCTTCGCGATCTTCGGGCCACCCACCACCGCCTTCTTCGGCCCCGAAGGACGTGAACGAACCGACTTCCGACTGGTAGGCTTCGTGGCTGCGGATGCATTCCGCGCCCATCTTGCCCGCCTGGAAAACACTCCATGACCGAAAACGCCGACGGCAATGCCCCCTCCGCCCTGAACCAACCCGCCCTACGTCTCGCCGGCCTGGCCCTCGCCGCCGCCTTACTCGGTGCGGGCGGCTACTTGGCCTATGACCGACTGTTGGCCGCCAAAGACGCTTCTAGCGCGGCGGAGTCGGCCACTGCCGGTAACGCGGTGCCAACGGGCGGCATGGCCAACGAACTGGAACGTCCGAAAGTTCCGGAAACGCGCCCTGAATTCACCCTGAAAAACCTGAAAGGCGAGCCGGTGGCGATGAGCCACTGGCAAGGCAAAGCGGTGGTGGTGAACTTCTGGGCCACTTGGTGCGGCCCCTGTCAGCGGGAGATTCCGCTGTTGAACCGCATGGCCGCCGAGTACGGCCCCAAGGGCCTGCATATTGTCGGTATTGCCGTCGATTTTGCCGAAGATGTGCAGAAGTTTGTCGCTAAAACGCCGCTCAACTACCCCACCTTGGTAGGCGAGGAAGATGGCGCCGCCGCGGCCACCGCGTTTGGTATCGAATCGCTGGCTTTCCCGTTCACGGCCTTCACGGACAAGCAGGGGCGCGTCCTTTCCGTGCACTTGGGCGAACTCCACGAAAAGGAACTGCGCGTCATTCTTGACGCCATCGTCGCCGTCGATGCCGGTAAAATGTCGCTAGCCGACGCCCGCGCGAAAATTGCCGCCAGCGAAGGCTAGCCGCCCCACCCCGTCCAGCCCGGACTCGGGGCCGGGTAGTCTCCCCCGCCGCAAACGGTTACACTCCCGCGCCTGCCGGTTTTCCGGTGGGCGCAGTGTTAGGTAGCGAGGGGACACGCCTAGATGGATATCCGCAAGGTCAAGAAGCTCATCGAACTGCTCGAGGAATCGGGCATCGCCGAGATCGAGATCAAGGAGGGTGAGGAGAGCGTGCGCATCAGCCGCAACTTCCCCGGCGCCACGATGGCGCCAGTCCACTACACCCTTCCCCAGCAGGCGGTCCCAGCCGTTGCTGCCGCGCCGGCCGCCCCAGTCGCTGCTGCCTCGGCCGCCGCTCAGGCCCCGACCGTCAGCGCCGAAAACACCGTCACTGCCCCGATGGTCGGCACGTATTACGCCTCGGCCTCGCCGGGTGCCAAGGCTTTCGTCGAGATTGGCTCGGAAGTGAAGGCCGGCCAGACGCTCTGCATCATCGAAGCCATGAAGATGATGAATCAGATTGAATCCGACCGCGCCGGCAAGGTGGTTTCCATCCTCGCCAGCAATGGCGAGCCGGTGGAATTCGGCCAGCCCCTGTTCATCGTCGAATAAGGCGCGGCGATGCTCGACAAGATCGTCATCGCCAATCGCGGCGAAATTGCGCTGCGAATTCTCCGCGCCTGCCGTGAACTTGGCATCAAGACGGTGGCAGTGCACTCCACCGCCGACAAGAACCTGAAGCATGTCCTGCTCGCGGACGAGACCGTCTGCATCGGTCCGCCGCAGTCCAAGGACAGCTACCTGAACATGCCGGCCATCATCAGCGCGGCTGAAGTGACGGACGCGCAGGGCATTCACCCCGGCTACGGCTTCCTCTCCGAAAACGCGGACTTCGCCGAACGCGTCGAAAAGAGCGGCTTCGTGTTCATCGGCCCGAAGGCCGAGACCATCCGCCTGATGGGCGACAAAGTTTCCGCCATCCGTACCATGAAGGCCCACGGCGTGCCGTGCGTGCCGGGTTCCGGTGGCCCCCTTGGCGATGACGCGGATGAAAACATCCGTATCGCCAAGCAAATCGGCTACCCGGTCATCATCAAGGCTTCCGGCGGCGGCGGCGGTCGCGGCATGCGCGTCGTTCACTCCGATGCCGCGCTGAACAGTTCCATCAATGTCACCCGTGCAGAGGCTCTGGCGGCCTTCGGTAACGGCGAGGTGTACATGGAGAAGTTCCTCGAGAAGCCGCGCCATATCGAATTCCAGGTGCTGTGCGACCACCACGGCACCGTGCTAGTGCTCGGCGAACGCGACTGCTCCATGCAGCGTCGCCACCAGAAGATCATCGAAGAAGCCCCTGCCCCCGGTATTACGCCGAAGCAGCGCGCGGACATGACCAAGAGCATTGCAGACGCGATGCGCGCCGTGGGTTACCGCGGTGCCGGCACGCTCGAGTTCCTCTACGAAGACGGCCGCTTCTGCTTCATCGAGATGAACACGCGGATTCAGGTCGAACACCCGGTCACCGAGATGGTCACCGGCATCGACTTGGTGAAGATGCAGTTGCGCATTGCCTCCGGCGAGAAGCTGACGCTGAAGCAAGAGGACATCGAAATTCGCGGACACGCCATCGAAGTGCGCGTGAATGCCGAAGACCCGAAGACCTTCATGCCCTCGCCCGGCCCCGTGCGCCTGTGGCATGCGCCCGGTGGCCCCGGCATCCGCGTCGATAGCCATGTCTACAGCGGCTACGCCGTGCCGCCTTACTACGACTCGCTCATCGGCAAAGTCATCGCCCACGGCGAAACGCGTGATGAAGCCATCAACCGCATGCGTAACGCGCTGTCGGAGATGGTGGTGGAAGGCATCAAGACGAACATTCCCCTGCATCAGGAAATCTTCGGCCACGCGGCCTTCCGGCAAGGCGGGCTGGACATCCACTATCTCGAACGTCGCCTGGGCCTGAAGTAGGCCCGGCGCTTTCGCATGCCGCACCTCGAGGCCGCTTTTCCGCTCGACGACCTCGAGGCCGAAGCCACGGAAGACACGCTGTTCGCCCTTGGGGCGGTAGCGGTCACGCTGTCGGACGCCGCCGATACCCCCATTCTGGAACCCAAGCCCGGCGAAACACCGCTGTGGCCCACCGTGCACGTAGCGGCGCTGTTCCCAATTGAAACCGACCGCGCGGAACTGGAAGCGGAACTGACCGCCGAGTTCGGCGAGCGCGTCGCCGGTTTTGCCTGGCGCGTGGTGGAAGACCGCGTGTGGGAACGCGAATGGCTGAAGGACTTCCGCCCCATGCGCTTCGGTGAGCGGCTGTGGGTGGTTCCCGGCGGCATGGCGTTGCCCGAAGAAGCAGGCGCCGCGGCCATCACGCTAGCGCTGGACCCGGGCCTAGCGTTCGGCACAGGCACGCACCCCACCACCGCGCTGTGCCTGCGCTATCTGGACTCGCTGGGCGCAAAACTCTTAGGCACCCGTGTGCTCGACGTCGGCTGCGGCTCCGGCATTTTGGCTGTCGCGGCGCTGCGCCTCGGCGCGGCTACTGCCGTGGGCGTCGATATCGACCCGCAGGCAGAAATAGCCACCCGCGAAAACGCCGAACGCAACGGCGTGGCCGCGCAGGTGTCCTTGCAGCCCGCCACGCCACCGTGGGCCGGCGCGCCCTACGATTTCACGCTCGCGAACATTCTGGCCGGGCCTTTGGTGGAACTCGCGCCCGACATTGCGGCAGCCACCCGCGCTGGCGGCGGCGTGGTGCTGGCCGGCCTGCTGGCGGCCCAAGCCGCCGAGGTCATGGCCGCTTACGAACCGCACTTCGCGATGGTGGAATTCGGGACCGTCGACGGCTGGACTTGCCTCGCGGGCCGTCGTCGCGGAATCTAGGGGCATGTACACCACCTGTCCTGCCTGCCAGACCGTGTTCCGCCTCACCGCGGCCACGCTGCGTGCCGCGCACGGCCAAGTGGTCTGCGCCACCTGCCACAGCACCTTCGACGCGCTGTTTGGCTTAAGCGATGACGTGCCGGCTGGCATGTCCGGCAACGTGCGCACCCTGCAGCCGCCAGCAGACGAACTGCCTGCCAGCCCTTCGCCGGACCAAGTGGCCGCCGCACTGGCCGATGCGGGCGTACTGCTGGAAGAACTCGACGATCCGAGTTCGCTGGACGATGTGACCTTGCTGCACATCCCCGGGACGCCGGGAGCGGCCTTCGGCTCCGGGCCCCCGCAGGTGGCGCGGTACATCGCCGAAGATGCTGCTGGCTCCGTGAGCCGCGGCGCACCGCAGGCAGCGCGCGCCGCCGGCCTCGAGACCACACCGGCAGGATCATCTCAGGACCTATCGCCGAGTCAGGATGCGGCAGCGTCGATCACGCAGGTCGAACTGGACGACGACGACCCGACCGGCACTTGGGCGCCCATCCCCGCGCACTTGTTGCCAGTGTCGGCGGGCGGGTCGACCGATGGATCGCCCTATCGAGTGGCCGAGGGACCGCCGGACGAGTCGAGCGATGCAGTTGACGTCGCTGGCGATGAGTCCAACGACTCAGCCGAGAACCCGTTCGCCACCAACCTGCAAGGCGAGCCACTCCTCGCTGCTGATGACGCCATGGGCCAATGGACGGACGAAGCGCAGCCGCCGCGCCGTCTGGGATGGGCGTGGACGTTGGGCAGCGTGGCGCTGCTGCTGGTGCTGGCCGGTCAGGCGCTGCACCACTGGCGCGAGCCCCTGAGCCGGCACCCGACCTTGGGGCCCGCGGTCGTCTCGCTGTATGCCGCCCTAGGCATGCCCTTCGCCCCCGAACTCAACCTCGATGCCTACACGGTCGCGCAAGGTCGTGTGGATGCGGCTAACGAAGCCGGAGCGTTGCGGGTCAGCGCCGTCATTACCAACCGCACGAACGCTGCCCAAGCGCAGCCACTGCTGCAAGTCACTCTGGAAGACCGCTACGGCGCGCCCATTGGCCGGCGCGCTTTCCGCCCCGACGAATACTCCAACGCTCCGCACATGCCCTTGCCGGCGCATAGTGAGTTGGCAGCAGTCGTGGAAGTGGCGGACCCGGGCAACGAGGCGGTGGGCTTCAAACTCGACGTCTGCCTCGAAGCCGCAGGCCAACTGCACTGTGCCTCCGACCCGGCCGACGGTTCCGCCGCCCCCACACCATGAACCCGCCGTTGCCGCGGATTGGCAGGCACCAGTTGACGGGCCGCGCCGTCCTCGCGCCGATGGCCGGCGTCACGGACCGCCCGTTTCGCCAACTCTGCCGTCGTTTGGGCGCTGCCCTCGCTGCCTCCGAAATGGTGACGAGCGATGTGCGCCTGTGGCAAACGCCGAAGACGCGCCGGCGTCTGGACCATACCGATGAAGTCGGGCCCATCGTCGTGCAGGTTGCCGGTGGCGATGCCGCCATGATGGCCGACGCCGCGCGGCTGAATGTCGACCAGGGTGCCGAGATCATCGACATCAACATGGGCTGCCCGGCGAAGAAGGTGTGCAACAAGGCCGCCGGCAGCGCGCTGCTGCGCGACGAGCCCCTGGTGGCAGAAATCCTCAGCGCCACCGTGCGCGCCGTGGAAGTGCCCGTCACCTTGAAGATTCGCACAGGCTGGGACCGCGACCACCGCAACGCGGTGTATATCGCGCGGCTCGCCGAAGACTGCGGCGTGGCTGCACTGGCGGTACATGGCCGCACCCGTGCCGACCATTACCAAGGCGCAGCAGAGTACGACACCATTGCCGCCGTAAAAGCCGCGGTGCGCATTCCCGTCTTCGCGAACGGCGACATCGATACACCCGAGAAGGCGGTGGCGGTATTGGCAGCCACCGGCTGCGACGGCGTGATGATCGGTCGCGCCGCGCAAGGCCGCCCGTGGATCTTCCGCGAAGTGAACGCGCGCATCAAAGGCGAACCGCCTCCACCCGCGCCGGGCCCCGCGGAGGTCCGTGATATCATGCTCACTCATTTTGCAGCGCTTTATGCACTTTACGGCGAAGACGCCGGTGTGCGGGTGGCTCGCAAACACCTCGGTTGGTATCTCGCGGCGGCTGGTCACAACGGCCCCGAAGGCGAGGCTTTCCGTCGCCGTTGGGTGACGCTGGCCACGCCGCAAGAGCAAGCCCATGAGGTGGCGGCTTTCTTTGCCGGTTGAGCCGGCGCAGTTGCTAGGGAAGGACAGGGGATGAACAAAGCCAGCACCCGGCCCGCCCGGTCCGAGCCCGTCGCGGCTGCAGCACCTGTCCGCCCGGCCGCATCGCGCCCCGTGTCCGCACGCGTTACTGC
>CALQLF020000056.1 GCA_943331345.2 Candidatus Planktophila lacus
CGGAAAGTTTGCCCCTGACGGCCTGACCTAGTAACCTTGCGCCCGCCGGAGAGGTGGCCGAGTGGTCGAAGGCGCTGGACTGGAATTCCAGTTATGCCCGCAAGGGTATACGTGGGTTCGAATCCCACCCTCTCCGCCACTTTTTCCCGGGGTGTCGTCAGCGCGCGCTCCGGGGTCGTTTGCGGTCCATGGTGGCCCGCGTCGGTTCCTCCGCGACGGTCAACCGTGAACCCCGCCAGGCCCGGAAGGGAGCAACGGTAACGGCGATACCGGGTGCCGGGGGGTCGCCGGCGCGGGTCGCCTCCGCCGATACAGGACGCCGAGCCCATGAGTTATCTCGTCCTGGCGCGTAAGTGGCGCCCCAAGAACTTTGGCGAGATGGTCGGCCAAGAGCACGTGCTGCGTGCCTTGATGCACGCCCTCGACCACAACCGTGTCCACCATGCCTTCCTGTTCACGGGTACCCGTGGTGTTGGCAAGACGACGGTGTCGCGCATTCTGGCCAAGAGCCTCAACTGCGATCTTGGCGTGTCCTCCAAGCCATGTGGCGAGTGCTCTGCTTGTCGCGAGATTGACGAGGGCCGCTTCGTGGATCTCATCGAAGTCGACGCGGCTTCCCGCACCAAGGTGGAAGACACCCGTGAGTTGCTCGAGAACGTGCAATACGCACCGACCCGCGGCCGCTACAAGGTCTACCTCATCGACGAAGTTCACATGCTCTCGGCGCATTCGTTCAATGCCTTGCTGAAGACGCTGGAAGAACCCCCGCCGCATGTGAAATTTCTGCTCGCCACCACGGACCCGCAGAAATTGCCGGTCACGGTGCTGTCACGTGTTCTGCAGTTCCACTTGAAGCGCTTGAGCGCGGCGCTCATTGGTGAACGCATGCGCCACATCCTCACCGCCGAAGGCGTGGAGTTCGAGCCCGCAGCCCTGCCACTGCTGGCGCGCGCTGCCGACGGCAGCATGCGCGACGGCCTCAGCTTGCTCGATCAGGTCTTGGTATTCGGTGGTGGGCGCGTGTCCGAACCGGATGTGCGCGGCATGCTGGGCACCATTGACCGGGGCCATGTGGCGCGCATTCTGGGGTTACTCGCCGCCGGCGACGCGCCTGGTGTGCTGGAGCAAGTTGCCGCTCTGGATGAGCAAGCACCGGACTACGACGATGTGCTAGTCGAACTCTCCGCGCTGCTCCAACGGTTGGCCTTGCAACAGGCGGTACCGGGCGCCGGTGCAGACGACGTTTGGGATGAAGGCACGGTGGCGGAACTCGCCACGCAGTTGCACCCGGAAGACGTACAACTGTTCTATCAGATGGCTCTCAATGGGCGCCGCGACCTGCCCATGGCGCCGGACCCGCGGCTAGGCTTCGAGATGACTTTGCTGCGCATGCTGGCCTTCCGACCGGCAGAAGCCGATGCTGCGCCGCGTGCAGCCACGCGCAGTGCGCCGCTGCGTCCGCGTCCCGCGCAACGCTCCGTGGCGGCGCCGCTGCCTTTGCGCGCGGCCTTGCCACCGGTCGTCGTGACGCCGTCGGGTGCTGCAGCGAACGTGAACATCGCAGCGACGAAGGCGCCAGTAGCAGTCATTCCAGCGGCTACTACCAAAGCGGGTACGGCCTTCACCAGTAGCGATTGGCGCCTGCTCATCGAACGCCTGAACCTCAGCGGTGCGGTAAAACAGTTGGCCACTAACTGCGAATGGGTGGAACGCACCGCCACCGTGGTGAAGCTGCGGTTGGACGCGCGTAGTGCGGCCTTGCAGACCGGGGGCATCGTCGACAAGTTGGGCGCTGCGCTCACGGAGTTCTACGGCCAGCCGATGCGCGTCGACCTTGAGCTTGTCGGCGAACTCGACGATTCGCCCGCGCGTATGGCGGAACGGGAAGCGGCTGAACTGTTGGCACGCACGCAGGCGTTGCTCGAGCAGGAACCCGTGGTACGGCTGTTGCGTGAACGTTTTGGTGGCGTGCTTGATCCGGCTTCCGTGAAGCCGCGCTGAAGCAGCCTGTTTTCATTGACGGAGTCTTTCCATGTTCAAGGGCAATATCGGCAACATCATGCGCCAGGCGCAGCAGATGCAGGACGCCATGCAGAAGGCGCAGGGTGAACTGGGCACCATTGAAGTGCTTGGCGAATCTGGCGGTGGCTTGGTGAAAGTGACGATGTCTGGCAAGCACGAAGTGCGCCGCGTGCAGATTGCCGCGGGTGCCGTGGGCGATGACCTCGAGATGCTCGAGGATTTGATTGCCGCCGCCACCAACGATGCCGTGGGCAAGGTGGAGGCAGCCGTGCAGGCGAAGTACGCCGGCATCACGGCGGGCATGAAGCTGCCGCCCGGCATGAAAATGCCATTCTGAAGGCACTGGTTCGTTGCGCTATTCCCCTGCTTTGGCCCGTTTGGTAGACGCCCTGCGGCTGTTGCCCGGCATCGGCCCCAAGAGTGCGCAGCGCATGGCGTTCCATTTGCTGGAGCGTCGGCGTGACGGGGCGCAAGAAATCGTGGAAGCCCTGGGCGAGGCACTCGAACTGGTAGGCAAGTGTCAGCGCTGCCGCATGCTCACGGATGGCGGCCTATGCCCGGTATGCGCCGACCCGCGTCGTGATGCCAGTATTCTTTGTGTCGTGGAGTCGCCGGCCGACGTTATTGCCGTCGAGCAGTCGGGCGGCTTTCGCGGCCGCTATTTCGTGTTGAACGGGCGGCTTTCGCCGCTCGATGGTGTGGGGCCTGCTGAGTTGGGCTTGCAGCATTTCGAGGCCTTGCTCGCGGAGGGCGGTGTGCGCGAGGTCATTCTCGCCACCAATGCCACCGTGGAAGGCCAAGCCACAGCGCATGTGGTGGGTGAACTCACTCGCCAACACGGCTTGCAGGCCACGCGTATCGCACAGGGCGTGCCGATGGGCGGGGAACTCGAGACCGTGGACGGCAGCACTCTGGCCCACGCACTGGCAGGCCGCCAGAACTTCTGAGGACGAAAGGCGCTGCGCCAAACAGCGCCCCAAGAGGCTTGGCCGCGGTTAGCGCCCGGGCGGGCGTCGTTCTTCCATTTGCAGGGAAGTATTCAGCAGGCGTCGGTAGCTGGCATAGCGGCGTGCGGTCAGCAGCCGCTGCCCCGCTTCCGCAGGCGTATCTACTGCGGTGCGTACCGCGCAGCCCGGTTCCTCGCGATGCAGGCAGTCCATGAAGCGGCAGCCGGCGCTCAGTGCTTCGATTTCGACGAACCCGTGTCGTGCTTGCCGCGGTTCGGGCACGGGCGGAGCGAAGTCCCGCACGCCGGGTGAGTCGATCAGGTCCCCACCGGCCGGCAGGTGGTACAGGGCTGCGCTGGTGGTCGTGTGCCGCCCTTCCTCAGTGCTGACCGAAATGGTTTGTGTGGCTGCTACCGCTTCCGGAATCAGTTGATTCAGCAGACTGCTCTTGCCCACGCCGCTTTGGCCCACCAGCACGCTGGTTCCGTTAGCAAGGGCCGCGGCCAGTGGTGCAAAGCCTGACGGAGAGCGGGTGTCGAGCAAGAAAGTGCTGTACCCGAGCCCCCTATAATCGATGAGAGCGTCGTTCAGGTCCTTGGCGTTATCTTCCTCGGCGGCGCCTGGCTGCAATAGGTCCGCCTTGGTACACACCAGCAGGGCCTCAAGCCCGGCCAGCGCTGCGGCCGCCAGATAGCGGTCGACCATGAATAGGTCGGGAGCAGGGGTCGGCGCGAATACCACCACCAGCCGGGTGAGGTGGCTGGCCAGTTCCTCGCGTTTGCCAGCCGTATTCCAGCGCGCCAGTACGCCACGGCGTTCACGGATGACATGGACCAACCCCACGCCGTCGCCGGCGCCCTCGGGCAGAAAGCCGACTTGGTCGCCGCAAACGGCGCGCAGCTCTTTGCCGAAGGCACGGCAGGCGTGGCTTTGCCCGTCGGCGCCTTCCACCACCAGCTGGCGGCCGTAGGCACGAACGACGCGCCCCTCCACCAGGCCTGGCGGGAGACGGTGCGCGGGGGTGGCGTCGCGCTCCTTGCGGGGACTGCGGCTGGCGTGTCGTGGCTGATTCATGCGGCTTGCACCTTAGCCTTTGCTAACATCCGCGGCAACGGAAAAGGAGCGTCGCGGATGAGTCAGTTGCCTGATGCGCTGGTTTGGGTGGACTTGGAGATGACGGGCTTGCGTCCCGACGTCGACCACATCATCGAGATGGCTGCCATTGTCACCGATAACCAGTTGAATGTACTCGTGGAAGGTCCCGTCATTGCCGTTCATCAGCCACCTGAAATACTGGCGCTGATGGACGAATGGAACCAGCGCACGCATGGCGGCTCTGGGCTCATTGCACGGGTGCAGGCGAGTTTGGTAGGCGAGGCCGCTGCCGAGCAGCAGATGCTTGAGTTCCTCAAGACTTGGGTAAAACCCGGCGCTAGTCCCTTGTGTGGTAACAGTATTGGTCAGGATCGGCGCTTCCTGGCGCGCTGGATGCCGGAACTGGAGCAGTACTTCCACTACCGCAATTTAGATGTCAGTACCCTGAAGGAACTGGCGAGACGCTGGGCGCCAGAGGTCTTGGCGAGCCTCACCAAGGGCGGTAAGCACCAGGCATTGGACGATATCCGGGATTCCATCGCCGAACTGCGCCACTACCGGGGGCATTTGTTCAGGGAAGAGTTTCAGGGCGCTGCCGAGTGAGTCGGCCAAGCAACACAGCGTAACCTCGACTATTTCTAGTAAGGCTACCTTGAAAAGCTTGGGTTTACTCGAAAAAACAGTAACTTAAAGAGTTCTTCTCGAGTTTGGAGTTCGAGAGGATTCTCTTTGTTAATGTCAGTTCACTGATTTTTTCGCGAGGAACAACCACGTCTCCACGACGGTATCCGGGTTCAGTGAAATAGAATCAATGCCCTGATCTACCAGCCAGCGTGCCAGGTCCGGGTGGTCCGAAGGGCCCTGCCCGCAAATGCCGATGTACTTGCCGGCGCGACGACAAGCACTGATAGCCATCGACAGCAGCGCCTTGACGGCTGGGTCCCGCTCGTCGAACAGGTGCGCCACGATGCCGCTATCGCGGTCCAAGCCCAGGGTTAGCTGGGTCATGTCGTTCGAGCCGATGGACATGCCATCGAAGTACTCGAGGTACTGGTCGGCCAGCAGGGCGTTGGTGGGGAGTTCGCACATCATGATGACCTTGAGGCCATTCACGCCGCGCCCGAGGCCATTGGCAGCCAGCAGTTCGGTCACCTTTTGCGCCTCGCCCACGGTGCGCACGAACGGCACCATCACCTGCACGTTGGTCAGGCCCATCTCCTCACGGACGCGCCGCAGGGCGCGGCACTCCAGTTCGAAGCAGGGGCGGAACACCTCGTCGACGTAACGGGAGGCACCGCGGAACCCGATCATGGGGTTTTCCTCATGGGGTTCGTAGGCTCGCCCACCGATGAGGTTGGCGTATTCGTTGCTCTTGAAGTCCGACAGGCGAACGATGACCGGTTCTGGTGCGAAAGCGCAGGCGATGCTGGCAATGCCTTCGGCGAGGCGCGCGATGAAGAACTCCACCGGGTCGCTGTAGCCGGCCATCTGGCGGCGAATGGTGTCCTGCAGGCTAGGCTCAAGACGGTCGAACTCGAGCAGCGCACGCGGGTGCACACCAATCATGCGGTTGATGATGAATTCGAGCCGAGCGAGCCCCACGCCGCGGTGCGGGATACCGGCGAAGTCGAAGGCACGGTCGGGATTGCCGACGTTCATCATGATCTTCACGGGCGCAGGCGGCAGGGTGTCCAACTCGATGACTTTCTGCTCGAAGTCCAGTTGCCCGGCATAGACCTGGCCGGTATCGCCCTCCGCGCAGGAGACGGTGACCAGGTCGCCATCATGGATACGGTTGGTGGCATCGCCGCAGCCCACGACCGCCGGAATACCAAGTTCGCGAGCGATGATGGCCGCGTGGCAGGTGCGCCCGCCACGGTTGGTGACGATGGCGCTGGCGCGTTTCATCACCGGCTCCCAGTCGGGGTCCGTCATGTCTGCTACCAGCACGTCGCCAGGCTGAACTCGCGACATTTCCGACACATCGCTGATGACCCGGGCCGGGCCAGCACCGATGCGGGCGCCGATGGCGCGTCCGGTGGTGAGCACGGCGCCATGGCCCTTCAGGCTGTAACGCTCGATGCTGCGGCCAACACGGCTTTGCACGGTTTCCGGGCGGGCCTGAAGGATATAAAGCTCGCCGGTTTCGCCGTCTTTGCCCCATTCAATGTCCATGGGCCGCGCGTAGTGCTGCTCGATGATGAGCGCTTGCCGCGACAGGGACTCCACGTCGGCATCCGTTAGCGAGAAGGCATTGCGCTGCGCCTCGGGCACGTCAATCGTCTCTACGCGGCGGCCGGCGGTGGGGCCACCGACGCTGGGGGCGTAGACCATCTTGATGGCCTTGCCGCCGAGGTTGCGGCGCACGATGGAGCGGCGTCCTTCACGCAGCGACGGCTTGTAGACGTAGAACTCGTCCGGATTTACCGCGCCCTGAACCACGGTTTCGCCGAGGCCGTAGGAGGCTGTAACAAACACGACGTCGCGGAAGCCACTTTCGGTATCGAGGGTGAACATGACGCCGCTGGAGCCGAGGTCCGAGCGGACCATGTACTGCACACCGGCCGACAGGGCCACCTGCGCGTGGTCGAAGCCCTGATGGACGCGGTAAGCGATGGCGCGGTCGTTAAACAGGGAAGCGAACACTTCATGCATGGTGTGCAGCACGTCGTGCTGGCCACGCACGTTGAGGAAAGTTTCCTGCTGGCCGGCGAAGGAGGCGTCGGGCAGGTCTTCAGCCGTGGCGCTGGAGCGCACGGCTACCGCGATGGCATCGCCGCCCATGGCGCGCCAAGAGGCCACGACTTCTTCCTGGAGGCGGGGCGGAAAGGGCGTAGCGAGGATGCGCTGGCGGATGGCCGCGCCTACCTGAGCCAGTTTGACGACGTCGTCGACGTCCAGACTGGCGAGTTGGGTATTGATCCAGTCGGCGAGGCCCTCGTGGGCGAGGAAGTCGCGGTAGGCCTGAGCGGTGGTGGCGAAGCCCCCGGGTACCTTGACACCCAGTTTCGCCAGATGGCTGATCATCTCGCCGATGGAGGCGTTCTTGCCGCCCACCACCTCCACATCATGCATGCCGAGGTTCTCGAAGGGGAGGACGTAGGCGGTCACGGGGGGAACTCCAGAAAGAGGGGAGGGACTAGGCCACTCAAGCCACGAAAGTATACGATGACGCAGCGAAATATTTGGCGGCGCAGCGAACGTGGAGTCTAGTTATCGTGGAAGGTGCTACCCCCTCGCCGGTCTCCGGCCCCCGCCGGACGGTTTTCTTCGTCTCTGACCAGACCGGCGTGACGGCTGAGACGATGGGGCACAGCCTGCTGACCCAGTTCGAGGCGTCCAATGTCCAGGCGGTAACCCTGCCTTTCATCAGTGGCGTGGAGAAGGCCGAGGAGGCCCGACGGCGTATCGACGCCACCGGGGTAGCGGATGGAGTTCGACCCATCATCTTCAGCACCATGGTGAACGACGCCGAGCGCGATATCGTCAAACTGGCCAACGCCTTGTTTCTCGATTTTTTCGATGCCTTTCTTGGCCCTCTCGAAGCCGAGTTCAAGGTGAAGAGTAGCCACGCCGCCGGTCGTGCTCACGGTATGGCCGACCTCACTGCCTACAACGCGCGCATCAATGCCACCAACTTTGCGTTGGCCAATGATGATGGCGGCAAATACCGTGAGTACGAGCAAGCCGATGTCATCCTCGTGGGAGTGTCGCGTAGTGGCAAGACGCCCACCTGTCTTTACCTCGCCATGCAATATGGCGTGTTCGCGGCCAACTATCCCCTGACGGAAGAGGATCTGGAAGGTGGCGGCCTCCCGGGGGTGCTGAAGGCCCACCAGAAAAAGCTCTACGGCTTGACCATTCGCCCAGACCGATTGCAGCAGATTCGCCATGAGCGCCGCCCGGACAGTCGCTACGCCAGCGCTAGCCAGGTGCAGTACGAACTGCGTACCGCTGAGCAGGTATTCCAGCGGTTTGGTATTCCTACCATCGACACTACCGACTGCTCGGTCGAGGAAATCTCCAGCCGTATCCTCCACCGCACGGGTATTCCGCGACGCGTGCGTCCCTGAACCGTGCAAAACCAATTCCCCACGGATTCCGATAGCTGGCTGCGCGCCTCGTGGCGTGCACGGCCCGGCAGTTTCGTGGCGCTTATGTCGCTCTATGAAAGCAATCGGGTTCGCCTCCGTAGCTTGCTGGGGGAAGTTCGTGGCATGCAAGGAACGTGGCGTTCCTCGGTGGAAGGTGAATGCACCCTTGAAGTGGTAGTGCTCGAACAAAGCGCCTACACGACGGTCCTGTTGCTGAACTACCTCTTCGATGAAGCTACTGGCGTGGCGCGGGAACCGGCACTGGAGGTGCGTCTCTACCACGATGCGGATCTGGCCGAAGCGAGTCAGGTGGGCATGCAAGAAGCCCGTGGCCCGTTGCGTGTCATCGACCGCTTGCTGCCTGCCTCGCTGGATGCGCGTTGGCGCCGGAATATCCTGCTCAACAAGTGGCTGGAATATCTGGCCGATACTGGCCACGGACCGGACACCTTCCATGCCGTTCGCTGACTGGCTGCGGGCAAGGCGCGAACGCCGGGAAGAACACCGCCGTGCGTTGGAGGAAGAGCGGCTGCTCAAGCTTTACTGGAACCGCGCGGAACTCAAGCGTTCCGTGGATGACCTCGAGGAAGAGGTGCGTCAGTTGCGCGATTTGTTGAAGCAGCAACAGGCGCTGTTGCACCGCGCGGGCGAGGATGCCGAGGGGCTGGAACAGATATTGGCGAACCCCGAACTGGGTTTCGGAGCCATGGTGCATTTCGCTTTGCGCGGGCTCTGGCGCGCCGGGCGCGTACAGTTGCAGCAGACCGCCACCGAGATGCGCCGACAGCAAGAAGAACAAGAGCGCAGGGCACAGCAGGGTGGCTTGCAGTCCGCGCGACGCCTGCGTCTGCAGGAAGCCGACGGCAAAATCGCTGCCGCCCAGGAACAGGTAACGGCGGAGCGAGCACGTGTAGCGGCAGCGGAGCGCGAACTCATCTCGCTCTCGGGTCCTTGGTATTACTTCCAGCGTCAGGAACAGCGCGAAGTGGTGGCCGAGGCACGCGTCCGTGAACAGGGCACGGTGGCTGCCTTGGAGAGCTTGCGGGCCGCACGCGCGACGCTGTTGAAGGAACCGCTGACGGACTTCCCCGGTCTTTCGGTGGAAAGCCGTAGGTGGGTGAACCTGCATGTGTTGGCTCTCGCCCAAGTACTGGTGGCCCGTCTTATGCCAGAGGGCATTGCTCCGCAGATGAAGCTGGCTTGGCAGCGCGACCTAGGTAGCTTGCGTTACGGCACGCGGACGGAATGTCTGGGGCGGTTGGCCCAACTGAATGGCGCGGCGACATTGCTGCGTACCACGGCTGTGGTGGCACCGCAGATGCGGGAGCAAGCAGAGCGCTTGGCCCAAGTGGCGGTGTATCGGAGTGGCATGGACACCCTGCCGGCCAGCGTCACGTTGGAATCGGATGCAGCGCAGTTGCCGGGTTCGAACTTCACCGCGGCACAGTTGCTCGCGGACGACTACTTCGAGATTCGTCGTCTGTTGCTGCTGTCCTGAGCCGTTCAGCGGGCTGCAGACGGCGTCATGGCGTCGTGGACAGTACCCGACGTCGCCAGAGGTTGAAGTCGTCGAACCAGATGTAGAACGCCGGTACGAAGAACAAGCTGACTGCGGCACCGAAGGCCAAGCCACCCATGATGGCTCGCGCCATGGGGTAATAGGCGGGCCCACCCGTACCGCCCACGGCTGCATCGCCTAACGCTAGCGGCAGCAAGCCCAGCAGGGTGCTCAGGGTGGTCATCAAGATGGGCCGCAGTCGATCGCGGCCTGCCTGAACAATAGCTTCCTCGCGTTGCATACCCTCGCTGCGCAATTGCTGGATATGGGCCACCAACACGATACCGATGTTTACCACTACACCGACCAGAATCATGATGCCAATCATGGCCATTAGCGTCATGGGTGTGCCGGTCAGCGCCAGACACCAACACACGCCGACAAACGAGAACACAATCGAACTGACGATGGACAGGGGCAGCAGTGCGCTTTCGAACAGGGCTGCCATCACGAGATAAATCATGAGGATGGCCAGCAATACGTTGATGGCCATGCCGCTCAGGGTTTTGTCATTGTCCTCGAAGCCACGACCCAGTTTCCAACTGTATCCGGGAGGCAAGGGGAAGCTGTCCATCAGCGGCGTAACGCGACTGCGTACCTGTTCCATCGTCACTCCCTGCGCCAGATTGGCAGTGATAACGACGCTAGTGAGTCGGTTGATGCGCGAGATGGAGCGGTCTCCCTCGGTTTCGGTGAAGGTGGCTATCGCCGACAGCGGCAGGCTGCCATTGCGTGTCGGTAGCACCAGCCGGCCGAGGTCTTCCACGCTTTGCTGGTCGTCTGCGCGGAACGCCAAGCGCATGGTCAGTTCGCGTTCGGCGGTGCGCAGTTCGCGGAGTCGTTCGCCACGCATGGCTGCAGCGATGGCTTGGGCAGCCATGCCGCTCGTCAATCCTGCTGCTGCCGCACGTTCACGGTCGATGGTGACGCGAATTTCTCGCTCGCCGCCGCGGGAATCGTTGCGGACCAATTCCAGCCCCGGCACGGTGCGCAACCGCGCTACCACCTGGTTGGCCAGTGGTAGCAGGCGCTCGGTGGATTCGCCGGTGAGTTGCAGACTGAAACCCTGCGAGGCCCCCATCTGGAAACTGAACCCGGGTCGACCGATGGGAATTTCGGGCATCTCTGCCGTGATGGCGCTCATGACTTCCGCCGACTTGTGGCGAGCCTGCTCCTTGGGGCGCAAGTAGAGGATGCTCATGGCGTCATCGCCACTCCAACGGGAGTAGACCGTTTCGAGGTCGAACCGTTCACGGTTGGCCTGCAGGAAACTTTCGACTCGGGTGACGGCCGCCGAAACCTGTTCGTAGGGATGGGTCCCTTCCACGTGGTAGGCCAGGAACAGTTGTCGGCTGGCCTCCTGCGGCATGGGGTCGATTTTGAACAAGCCGGTGGTGAACAGCGGTATCGGTGAGAGGATGACCAGCGCAATGGCCAGCGCCGTTCGACGCGGCTGCCGCAACACGGCGGCTAGTGCCCTGGCGTAGCGCTCCTGCAAGGCCCTTACCCAGCCGGTAGCTTCACTCTCGCGTGGGGCACGCAGCCGGGAAGCCACCATCGGAATGAGCGTCTGGGCAATAAGCAAGGAGGTAATCATGGCCACCACGATAGGGATGGCCACGTGCTTGAGAAATATGCTTACCTGATTCGTTTCACCGAACAACAGTGGCAAGAAGACCACGACCGTAGCGAACGTGCCTGCCAAGGTGGCTACACCCACTTCCTGTACCGCCTGCAAGGTGGCAGCGGCTGGGTTACCCGGGTTGCGCAAGCGATGTCGGAAAATACTCTCGGTGACTACCACGGCGTTATCGACAAGCATGCCTACGGACAGCATCATGCCCATCATGGTTAGAACGTTGAGCGTCAGCCCCGTGAAGTACATGGCCGCCAGCGTCACCACCAGCGAGGACGGGACGGCGAGACTGACGAGCAGGGTAGTGGGAACATCGCGCAAGAATACAAATAGCACCACTAAAGCGAGTCCGGCGCCAATCAGTCCTGCAGAGCGCAGCTCTGACAACGAAGACATGATGGACTGCGCTTGGTTGCCTACCACCAGAAAGCGAACTCCACGCAGCTGAGGTGTGGCCTTTGCCTTCTCCAACTCCGCCAAGACCAGGTTGGCGACATCGATGACATTCGCTTGGGTGGTCTTGTAGACGTCGAGGCCTACCGCAGGGCGTCCGTTCACCCGCCGACCCACGGTCGGTTTTGGTGAGGCCAGCGTGACCTCCGCGATATCGCCTAGCCGTACGTTCCCGCGCACGAGCAGCGCCTGCACATCCTCCAGCGTCGTGAATTCGCCTACTGGCCGTACGCTAAACCGCTGGCCGCCTTGGGTGATTTCGCCAGCCGAGACGGAGAAGTTGCTTTGCTGCAGCAGCGTCCGCAGGTCTGCCAGTGAAACGCCATGAGCGGCGGCCCGGTCGGCGTTGACCAGCACGCGCACTTCGAGTGGATCGACGCCTGCCAAATCGACGCGAGCGACGCCGGGCAAGCGTTCCAGCGGTTTCTTCAGGTAGCGCTCGAGTGCTTGGTACTGGTTCGACAGATTTTCGTCGGCTGATAGACGGATGGTGACGATGGCCTGGTCGCTGGTCGACCCCGAGCCGATGATCATGCGTTCGGCGCCTGCGGGCAGGTCGGGGCGGATGGTGTCGAGCTTGGTGCGTACCTCGAAAGTGCGCGCTTCAACATCGCCTCCCCAACTCATCATTACCTGGACTTCCGCGCGGTCGGCCGTAGAGGTGGAGCGAATTTCCTCGATTCCCGGCAGAGTGGCCAGCGCTTCTTCGATGGGGCGGGTGACCAGACGTTCGACTTCCTCGGGGGTGGAGCCGGGGTAGGGGACGTTGATGAACACCCCAGGGAAGGTGATGTCCGGCATTTCCTCGAGTGGCAACTGCCGCGCACTAATGAGGCCGATGACGGCCAAGGCCGCGAAGGCCATCCAAGTGGTGACTGGGCGGGCGAGCGCGGCCCGGGTGTGCCACATGGCCTCAGGCCCCGCCGGCCGGTCGGCGATCCATCACGTCGTACACCACCGGAATGACCAGCAAGGTGAGGAACGTGGTGAGCAGTACGCCACCAATGACTGTGATGGCCATCGGCGCGCGAACTTCTGCACCTTCGCCGAGGCCAAGCGCCATCGGGAGCAAGCCCAGAATGGTGGTCAACTTGGTGATGAGAATGGGGCGCAGACGAACGCGTCCCGCTTCAATGATGGCCGCGTGACGGGCCAGCCCGCGGTCGCGTGCCTGGTTCACGGCATCGATGAGCACAATCGATTGGTTCACCACAATGCCGGCCAACATAATGAGGCCGATGTAAGCCACCACGTTGACGGTGGTGCCAGTGAGCAGCAGCGCCCACACGGCACCGATGGCCGACAGAGGAATGGTGAACAGGATGACCAGTGGATGGATGAGGCTCTCGAACTGAGAAGCCATCACCAGATACACGAGAAAGACGGCTAGGATGAGGGTGAACTGCAGGCTGTTGAAGGAGTCCTGAAGTTCGCTGCTCTGACCGCCCACGTAGGCGGCGATGCCGGGCGGCAGTGGCTGCCGCGCCAAGAGGTCGTTCAGACCGTTGATGGCACCACCTAGGTCACCGCTCCCCAGATTGGCGCTGACCACTGCGACGCGCTCCTGATTGGCACGGCGAATTTCGGAAGGGCCGGTGGCGAGTTCGACTGACGCGACGGCGTAGAGTGGCACTGGCCGGTCGCTGCCCGGGTTCACGATGAGATTGCGAATTTCTTCCACGCTGGAGGCACGCGTATCGACACTGCGCACCAGCACGTCAATTTTCTTGTCCAGCAGGGTGTAGCGGGTGGCGACCTGACCACGAACGGCGTTCACCACACGGTCGGCGATATCGCGCACTGGCAGCCCGAGTTGGGCCGCACGCTCTTGGTTGAACACGATGCGAATTTCCGGATTGCCGGCTTCCATGGTGCTCTTGACGTCGGCATAGCGGTCATCGGTCTGCAGTGCCGTGCGCAGTTGGTCGGCGGCGCCCTTGAGACGGTCGAGGTCATACCCGGTAAGCACTACTTCAAGCGGTGCGGCGAAGCTGAACAAGCTCGGCCGCGAATAACGGTAGTCCGTTCCCGCCAGGCTAGCCAACTGCTGCCGCAGAGCGTTGATGGCAGTGTCTTCGTCCTCTCGGCTTGCACCGGCGACGAGGGTGATGGCCAAGCGTCCGGTGTTTTCGCCGGCGTCCACCGGGTTGGCATCCAAGCGGTTGCCAGTGCCGGCAACTGCGTACGCCGTCTTGAGGTTGGGCAGGCTCTTGGCAGCGTTCGTGGCAGCCACCATGGCCTGGTCCGTCGCCTCTAGCGGTGAGCCGGAAGCGAGTTTCACATCGACGTTGAACTCCCCCTGCGACATTTGCGGGATGAGTTCGGTACCCAGCAACGGCACCAATGCCATGGTGCCAAGAAAAACGGCAGCCGCGCCGCCGAGTACGGTACGGCGGTGTTGAAGCGCCCACGTCACGGCGGTGGGGTAGACGCCTTCCGCCCAATGGTATAGCGATTGCATCAACCAGACGCCCGGCGAAAGCAATTTCGCCATGAAGGCAGAGACAGCGGAACTCATGCGACGGGTACTTGCCGCCATCGCTCCGAGAGCCGTGGCAAGGCGTCCGCGCGGCGCTTCGTTATCTTCATCGACAACGGTATTCGCTTCGGTTCGCCCCGCCGACAGCATGGGTACCAGAGTCAGCGCTACGAGCAGCGAGAGCAGCAACGAGAAAGTGACGGTTAGCGCCTGGTCGCGGAACAGTTGCCCGGCAATGCCGGAGATGAACACCATCGGGAAGAACACGGCGACGGAGGTCAGGGTGGCGGCGGTGACCGCCATCGCTACTTCCGACGTTCCTTGGCGGGCCGCTTCTGCGGCGGCCATGCCGTGTTCGCGGCGACGAACGATGGCTTCCAATACCACGACGGCGTTGTCTACCAACATACCCACGGCCAAAGCGATACCGCCCAGCGACATGATATTGAGCGATACCTTCGCCCAGTACATCAGCATGAAAGTACCGATGACCGATACGGGAATGGCGATGCTGGTCACGAGGGTGGCGCGGGCATCCCGCAGGAAGAAGTAGAGGACCAGAATGGCCAGTACGCCACCGATGAGGGCCGATTGCTTCACTTCGCTGATGGCAGCATTGATGAAGTGGGCCTGGTCGTAAACCAGTTCAAGACGTGAGCCCGCTGGCAACGATTTGCCAAGGAGTTCCACTTCTTTGCGGATGCCCGCGGCCAATGCCACGGTATTGGCATCGCCTTCTTTATAGATGGCGAGTTCTACCGATTCGCTGCCATTCACACGCGTGATAGCTTCGCGGTCCTTGTGTCCTTGGACAACCGTGGCCACGTCGCGCAGCTTCACGGGTTGCCCCTCGTGCGTCGCGATGATGGCATTCGCCATCTCGTCAACCGAGCCAAACTCGTTGAGCGTACGTACCAGAAAACGCTGTGTTCCCTGCTCGAGTCGCCCACCGGAAAGATTGACGTTTTCGGCGCGCAGACGGTTGGTGATGACCTCGATACCGAGGTTCAGTTGCGCCAAGCGTTGCTGGTCAACTTGTACCTGGATTTCCTCTTCGAGGCCGCCACTCACCTTGACCGCCGCAGAGCCTTCTACGGCTTCCAGATCCGGCTTCAAGCGGTCTTCGGCGAAGCGTCTTAGCGACTTCAGTCTTTCGTCGGGGCTATGTACCGGGCTGGCGACACTGCCATCCGTATTGTTGGCGGTGTTGGTGCCCACATCCAGCAGCGCATAGCGCATGACGGGTTCGCTGGCCGGGTCGAAGCGCAGCAGCAGTGGGCGCTTGGCTTCGAGCGGCAACTGGAGCAGGTCCAGTTTCTCGCGCACGTCGATGCCCGCTAGGTCCATGTCCGTGCCCCAGGCGAACTCGAGCGTGACATCGCTCTGGCCTGAGCGGGACACGGAACGCACCTGACGCACGTTGCGGATGATGCCGACGGCTTCTTCCACGGGACGGGTGATGAGGTTCTCCACCTCGAGAGGTGCGCTGCCAGGCAGTTCAACGCGTACCGTGAGGGTGGGGTAGGACAGGTCGGGGAGCAAATTCACTTTCAGTCGCGACAGCGACACGAAGCCGAACAGCAGCACGGCCAGCGTGAACATCGTCACCGTGACACGGCGACGGGTGGCTATCTCGACGAGACGCATGGGCTAGGCCTCAGCGCGCAGCAGGCGCAGGAGGGCTATTGGCTGCTGCTGCCGTCGGCGAGGGCCCTGTTGGTGTTGCACTCGCTACCACTCGCACCGGACTGCCGTCCTTCAAGGTCCCTTGACCGACCACCACTACGGGATCGCCCACGCTGACGCCACTCAG
>CALQLF020000057.1 GCA_943331345.2 Candidatus Planktophila lacus
AGATTGCCTTCCACATAGACCGTGAAGCTGCCGCCTAGTGCCTGCGTGATGTAGCCGACGCTGCCGGTACGCAGCTTTACCTCGATGCCAGCCGGGATGATGACGGCCTTGACGTCGCGGTTGACGACGATGGGTTCATTCTCGTGACGACGCATGTCAGGGGTTCCTGGTCATTCGGTCTGGACAGTAGGGGGAGTGGCTGCCGGTTGGTCGGCGTCGGCAGCAGCGAGTGCAGCGTTCAGGGTGTGCCACGCTAGGCTGGCGCACTTCACGCGGGCGGGAAAGTCGCGAACACCAGCCAGCGCCGCTAGTTTTCCTAGTGCCGGGTCGAGTGGGGCGTCATGGTGCGTGAACACGTTATGCACGCGCTCGAACTGTGCCTGCACTTCCGCGCGTGTGTGGCCGATGGCGGCTTCGGTCATGAGGGAGGCGGAGGCCACGGAGATGGCGCAGCCTTTGCCCTCGAACTTCACGTCCGTGACGAGTTCGCCATCAAGTTGTACCCAGACGCGCAGCGTGTCGCCGCACAGGGGGTTGGCGCCACGGGCTTCATGGGCCGGCGGTACCGCCAGCACGCCGAAGTTCCGCGGCCGCTTGTTGTGGTCCAGGATGACATCCCGGTAGAGGTCTTTAAGATCCATGGGCCCTTCAGCAGAACAGTTCACGAGCATGCTGCAGGGCGCCGACCAGTTGGTCGATTTCTGCAGGCGTGTTGTAGAAGGCGAAGGAGGCGCGCGCCGTTGCCGGCACGTCGAAGAACTCCATCACCGGCATGGCGCAGTGGTGGCCAGTGCGCACCGCCACACCTTCCTGATCGAGGATGGTGCCAAGGTCATGTGGGTGGATGCCATCCACTACAAAGGAAATGACCGCGGCCTTGTGGGGTGCCGTGCCAATGATGCGCAGCCCTGGAACCGCTAGCAATTGAGCGGTGGCGTAGTGCAGCAAGGCTTCTTCAGTGGCGGCAATGCGCGCGAGCCCAATGCGCTGCACGTAGTCGACTGCCGCGCCCAGCCCGATGAAGCCCGCGATGTTCGGCGTACCTGCTTCGAACTTGTGCGGCAGCGTGTTGAACGTAGTGCCCTCGAAGCGGACTTCTAGAATCATGTCGCCACCGCCCATCCAGGGCGGCATGGCTTCCAGCAAGGCTTCGCGTCCATACAGCACACCGGTACCGGTAGGGCCGAACAACTTGTGTCCGGAAAAGGCGTAGAAGTCGCAGCCCAGCGCCTGCACATCCACAGCCATATGCGGCACGGCTTGTGCGCCGTCGATAACGGTCAAGATGCCGCGTTCGCGGGCAACCGCAATGAACTTCTCGATGGGGTTGATGGTGCCCAGTGAATTGGAGACGTGCGACAGCGCCAGCACCCGAGTGCGGGGCGTGAGCAGGTCCAGAAAGCCTTGGAAATCCACTTCGCCATCGAGCGTGATGGGAATGGGACGAACCACGGCGCCGGTTTGGCACGCCACGATCTGCCAAGGCACCAAGTTGGCGTGGTGCTCAAGGCGCGACACGAGAATCTCGTCGCCGGGCTGCAGGAAGGAGCGGCCCCAAGCCTGTGCGATGAGATTGATGGATTCAGTAGTGCCGCGGGTGAGGATGACTTCGCGTTCGCTGCGGGCATTGATGAAGCGCTGCAGTTTGTGGCGGGCGGCCTCGAAGGCGTCGGTAGCGCGCTGCGACAGCGTGTGCACACCGCGATGGATATTTGAATGGTCGTGGCGGTAATAGTCCGCCTCGGCGTCGATGACCGAGCGTGGGTGCTGTGCAGAGGCGCCGTTGTCCAGATACGCCAACGGCTTGCCATTCACCTGCTGGTGCAGGATGGGGAAATCGGCGCGTAAGGCCGCGACTTCTGCGGCGCTGAAGGGCTGCGCGTTTGCGGCGGTGCTTGCGGTCACGGCAACACCCGTGTGGCCAGCCATTCGCGCAGGCTCGGCCAAGGCAGCCGAGCGATGACGTCGGCGGCGAAGGCTTGCATGAGCAGGCGACGCGCCTCCTGTTCGCCGATACCGCGGGAACGCAGGTAGAACAGCGCCTGCTCATCCAGTGAACCGGTCGTGCTGCCATGGCTGGCCTTCACGTCGTCGACGTGAATTTCCAACTGCGGGCGGGTGTCTAGTTCGGCCGTAGCCGACAGCAGCAGGTTACGAATGGACTGGGCCGAGTCCGCGCCGTGGGCGCTGGGAGGCATGACCACCTTGCCGCTGAACGCACCACGCGACCGGCCACCGGCCAACGCGCGCACCGCTTGGGTGCTCGTGGTGTTGGCCGCTGCATGGGTCACGGTGAGTTGCACGTCGGTGTGCTGGTTGCCATCTACCCGCAGGAACTGCTGCCAGTGGCCAAAAGCCCCCGGACCCTCGAGCGACAAATGCGCTGCGGTATGCGCGGCTTGGGCACCGAGGGACACGGGCAAACCCAAGTAGGTGGCGTCGCGGCCCACGCTGACATCGAGTTGTTCCAGTAGCGCGGCATCCAACGGCAACTGCTGCACGATGGCATGCGTCAGGCTCGCGCCATCGGCCAATTGCACTTGTAGCCAGCGGGTGAGCGTAGGGGCCGGGCTGTTCGCAGCAGAGCCGGTGGCTGAACCTGCAGCCGAAGTCGCGCCCGCGAGAGCGCTTTCACCGTCTGCCAACGACTCCAGCAACTGCAAACGTGCGCCACGCGCCAAGCGTATGCGTAGCACCAGTGCACCCGTTCCCGGCGCAGGCAGGTGCAGCAGTTGCAGCGAACCGGCATCCACGTTGGCAGCGACCGCCAACTCCCAGGCGCCTGGGGTAGTCGCGGCAGCGATGGCAGCAATGCGCTGCTCGCCACTGTCACCTGTGGGTGCTTTAACGGCATCTTCGGATAGTGGGCGTAGGCTAACCCCAGCCGGCAATGCCCCAAACCCGCCGAGCGCGCGCGGCACGGCATGCCCGCCGGCAAAGACCAGCACTGGGGCTTCTACCGGCAACACGGCGGCGTCGATGGCGGCCTTGTCAGGCAGCGACAAGGCGTCTGACGGTGCGGACCACCAGTCGCGCCGCGACAGCGTTCGCGCCGCATATTTCCACGCTTCGTCCCGCCCGGAGGGCAGGCCTAGAGCGCGCAGATTATCAATGCTCATGCCGCGTCCTGGGCGCGCACCCAGTCATAGCCGCGGGCTTCCAGTTCCAGTGCCAGTTCCTTGCCGCCGCTCAGCAGGATGCGCCCGTCCGCCAGCACGTGCACAAAGTCGGGGACGATATAGTCGAGCAGGCGCTGGTAGTGCGTGACCATGACGATGGCCCGGTCCGGCGAGCGCAGGTCGTTGACGCCAGCGGACACTACCTTCAGAGCATCGATGTCCAAGCCGCTATCGGTTTCATCCAGCAGGGCGAGCGTGGGCTCCAGAATCTGCATCTGCAGCACTTCGTTGCGCTTCTTTTCCCCACCAGAGAAGCCTTCGTTCACGCCACGCGAGAGAAAAGCTTCATCCATCTGCATGCGCTGCATCTTGGCCTTCACCAGTTGCAGGAATTCGAAAGCGTCCACTTCCGGCTGGCCCAGATGCTTGCGCTTGGCGTTCAGAGCCGCCTTCAACAGATAGACGTTGTTGACGCCGGGAATTTCCAGTGGGTACTGGAAGGCGAGGAAGATGCCGGCACGTGCCCGCTCTTCGGGGGCCAGCGCCTGCAGGTCTTGGCCGCGATATAGCAGCGAGCCTCCCGTGACGGTGTAGCCCGGTTTGCCCGCCACCACATGCGACAGCGTGCTCTTGCCCGAGCCGTTGGGGCCCATGATGGCGTGGACTTCGCCGGCGTTCACCGTGAGTGACAAGCCTTTGAGAATGGGCTTGCCATTCACTTCCACGTGCAGGTCGCGGGCTTCGAGCAGAGGAGTTGGCGGGGTGTTCGTCATGGTCGGTTCACTCGTGCATGGGCCAGTGGGTTGCGCGCACTGACCGAAATAAGGGGGAGAAAGGGGAGAGTGGGCATCAGCCCACGGCACCCTCGAGGCTGACGGCCAGAAGGTTCTGCGCTTCCACGGCAAACTCCATCGGAAGTTCCTTGAACACCGCTTTGCAGAAACCGTTCACGATCATGTTGACCGCGTCTTCTGCCGAAAGACCGCGTTGCAGGCAATAGAACAACTGGTCCTCGCCAATACGCGAAGTGGTGGCTTCGTGTTCCACTGTAGCGCTGGGGTTGCGCACTTCAACGTAGGGGAAGGTGTGTGCGCCACAGCCCGGGCCCATCAGAAGTGAGTCGCATTGCGTGTAGTTGCGCGCGCCTTCAGCAGAAGGCAGTACCTTCACCAAGCCACGATAGGTGTTGTGAGCCTTGCCGGCGCTGATTCCCTTGCTGACGATGGTGCTGCGCGTGTTGCGCCCCACGTGAATCATCTTGGTGCCGGTGTCTGCCTGCTGGTGGTGGTTGGCCACCGCCACGCTGTAGAACTCTCCAACGGAATCATCACCGGTCAATACACAGCTCGGGTATTTCCAGGTGATGGCAGAACCGGTTTCCACCTGCGTCCAGGAAATCTTGCTGCGTTTGCCGCGGCAATCGCCCCGTTTGGTGACAAAGTTGTAGATGCCGCCCACGCCGTTTTCGTCGCCGGGGTACCAGTTCTGCACCGTCGAGTACTTGATCTCGGCGTTGTCCATGGCCACCAGTTCCACCACGGCGGCATGCAGTTGGTTTTCGTCGCGCTTGGGGGCGGTGCAGCCTTCAAGGTAGGACACGTGGCTGCCTTCGTCGGCAATGATGAGGGTGCGTTCGAACTGCCCCGTGTTGGCAGCGTTAATGCGGAAGTAGGTGGACAGCTCCATGGGGCAGCGCACGCCCTTTGGGATATACACAAAGCTGCCGTCGCTGAACACGGCGCTGTTCAGGGCTGCATAGAAGTTGTCGCCGGGCGGTACGACGGTGCCAAGCCAGCGTTCAAGAAGTTCTGGGTGTTCCTTTACCGCTTCGGAGAACGGGCAGAAAATGACGCCGGCCTTGGACAGACGGTCCTTGAAGGTGGTGGCCACCGAGACGCTGTCGAACACCGCATCGACAGCCACGCCAGCCAGACGCGCGCGTTCATGCAGCGGAATGCCCAGTTTGTCGTAAGTTTCCAGCAGCTTCGGGTCTACCTCGGCCAAGCTCTTCGGGCCGTCTTTATTCTGCTTCGGCGCCGAGAAATAACTGATGGACTGGAAGTCGATGGGCGGGTACTTCACAAAGGCCCAGTTCGGCTCCGTCATGGTCTGCCAATGGCGGAACGCCTTCAGACGCCAGTCGAGGAGAAACTGCGGTTCGTCTTTTTTGCGTGAGATGAGTCGCACCACGTCTTCGTCGAGACCGGGCGGAACGGTGTCGCTTTCGATGTCGGTGACAAAGCCGTGGCGGTACTTGCTGGCAACGGCTTGTTCAATGGCATTCAGTTCCGGGGTGCTCACTGGGCGCCTCCTTCAATGGTGCGGGCGCGCAGCGTGCCGGCCCGCAGGGCGGCGGCGAATTCAGCGGCCGTTTGCCCGGCAGTCACCGCGCGTGCTTCGCCGGTGGTTGCCCTGCCCGTCAGTTCCAGCAGCGAGACGTCTTGCAGGGCACGTCGGATCGCGAGGTTCACGCGCTGCCAAGCGTCGCCGGAGCGGCACGTGTGTTCGAGGTCGCAACTGCCCGGGTGCGTGGTGCATTCGGTCAGTCCCACGGGCCCTTCCATAGCGTCGATAACGTCCACGGCGCTGATGTGGGCCGCTGGCCGCGACAACTGGTAACCGCCGCGGGCGCCGCGAGTGGAGACCACCAGGCTGCCGCGCTGCAAGGCCTTCAGCACCTTGCTGACGGTTGGCAAGGCGATATGGGTGGATTCCGCCAGCTGCGCAGCAGAGTGCGGCACGGCGGCGTCTTCGGCCATGACGCCCAGTACGACGGTGGCGTAGTCGGTCAGTTTGCTGATACGCAGCATGGGGAGGGGGTGCTCGGCTTGTGAAAACGGATACAGGACTATTTTAGTCCTGTTAGCGCCTGCTGCCAAGTTTCCGATGCGAGCGAGCAAGACCCTGAGGTGGGAGTGCTTGGCAAGGGTTGCTGTCGGTTTTATGTTGCTAAATCACCACAAGTGAACCTTTTTGCATCGCAACTGTCCGGTATAATCAGTCCATGGAATCTTCCGCCACTCCCGCCGTTGCCGTCGATCTCGCTTTGACCGGGCGCAGTTGTGCGCCCGTCGGGGAAGAGGTGCGCGACGCCATCGTCAGCATCGAAGGCCTGGTTTACCGTGCGGGGCGCCGCACCATCTTCGACGGCCTCAATCTCGCCTTCCGCAAGGGGCAGGTTACTGCCGTCATGGGTCCGAGTGGTACCGGCAAGACCACGTTGCTGAAGCTCATCACTGGCCAAGTGCGGCCAGACCGCGGTCGAGTATTGGTTGATGGGCAAGACCTTGGCCAACTCTCTCGTGAGGGGGTCTATGCGGTACGGCGTCGCATGGGCATGCTGTTCCAGAATGGCGCCCTGCTGACCGATCTTTCTGTGTTCGAGAACGTGGCGTTTCCGCTACGGGAACACACGGATTTGCCGGAACGACTGGTGCGCCATGTTGTGCTCACCAAATTGCATGCGGTCGGCCTACGTGGTGCCGCCTCGTTAATGCCCGCGGAACTCTCCGGTGGCATGGCCCGCCGCGTAGCGTTGGCCCGCGCCATCGTCATGGATCCGGCGCTGCTCATCTATGACGAGCCGTTCGTGGGTCTGGACCCCATCTCCATGGGCGTCGTGCTGCGCCTCATCCGCCAGATGAATGACGCGCTGGGTATTACCAGCATTGTCGTTTCACACGACGTTCACGAAATCAGCGCGGTTGCGGATTGCACCTACTTGCTGTCGGAAGGGCGCGTGGTGGCCAGTGGCAGCCCCGATGAACTGCGCGGCAGCCAAAGCGAAATTGTTCGCCAATTCATGAACGGCATGGCGGATGGTCCAGTCCCCTTCCACTTTCCGGCACCGGACTATGAAACGCAGTTGCTTGGGGCAAGCTTCGGCAATCGTGCGGCAGGTGGTGGGAAGGTGAAGCCATGAGCACGGTCAACCTGCGAATTGACCGATTAGGCGGTGTGCGTGGGGCTCTAGAAAAGCTGGGCGCTTACCTGCTGTTTGCTGGGCGGCTGCTGCTAGCCTCGCCGCGCGCAGTGCTGCGCCCGGGCTTGGTGGTGGCGCAGATTTACAATGCTGGTGCCTTGTCGCTAGCGCTCATCATGTTCTGCGGTTTGTTCGTCGGCATGGTGCTGGGGCTGCAAGGGGCCGACCTGCTCCAGCGCTTCGGCGCCGAAGAGGCCTTGGGGCCCGCCGCAGCTCTCGGCATGCTGAAACAACTGGGTCCTGTGGTGGCAGCGCTGCTATTCGCCGGGCGCGCCGGTACCGCGCTGACCTCCGAGATTGGCCTGATGGCCGCGACAGACCAGCTGTCTGCGATGGAGATGATGGCGGTGGACCCAGTGCGCAGGGTTTGTGTGCCGCGCTTCTTGGGTGCGCTCATCGCCTTGCCGTTGCTTACTGCCATCTTCATCACCATCGGCCTGTATGGCTCGCAGTTGGTGGGGGTGCAGTTGTTGGGTATTGATGCGGGCCAGTTCTGGTCACAGATGCGCAACGCCGTAGAGTTGGATGACATTGCTGAAGGCATGGTCAAGAGCGTGTTCTTCGCGCTGGCTATCGCTTCATTGGCGGTGTTCGAGGGTTTTCACGCGCAGCCCACTGCCGAGGGCGTCGGCCGTGCCACCACGCGCACGGTTGTCAATTCCTCCATCGCCGTGCTGCTGTTGAACTACGTGCTTACTGCTTTCTACATTCACTGACGATTTCCGGGAAACGATCATGCGCCAGTCCAAATCCATCGAGTTGGCCACGGGGTTCTTCGCCGCTCTCGGTTTCGCGGCGATGTTTTTCATGGTCACGCAAATCACCAACCGCAGTCCCACGTTCGGGGATGCTGGTTTTCATCTCGAGGCAGATTTCGACAACGTGGGCAGCCTCAAGGAAGGCGCGCCGGTATCCATGAGCGGCGTCAGTGTCGGTCGAGTCGAGTCCATTCGCTTCAATCAGGGCACCTACAAGGCCCATGTGGTGCTGCGTATTCAGCCGCAGTACAACCGCATTCCAGATGACAGCGATGCTGCCATCTTCACTGCCGGTCTTCTCGGTGGCCAGTATGTCGGCCTTCAGGCGGGCGGCTCGGAAACGTTTTACCGCGATGGTGGTCACATCGAGTTGACTCAGTCCGCCATCGTTCTCGAGGAACTTATCAGCAAGTTCTTGTTCTCTTTCGCCAGCAAGGAGGCGGACCAGAAGACCGCCCCGCCAGCCCAGAGCCCATAATCATGATGAACAACCTACGTATTTTTCTGCTTGCGACCTCGCTCTTGTCGACCGCCGTGTTCACTGCCGCCGTTGCCGCCACGCCGGCTGCGCCTGCAGGTGCAGCAGCGACTGCAGCCGACCCGCAGCAGCAGATGACCGATCTCGCCAACCGCTTGGTGAAGGAACTGGATGCGCAGCGTCCGGCCTTGAAGAAGGACCCGGCACGCGTCTACGCCTTGGTGGACAGTTTGCTGACGCCGAACTTCGATTTGGAATATGCCGGGCGCCTGGTACTGGGCACGCACTATCGCACCGCTACGCCAGAACAACGTTCGCGTTTCGTCAAAGGTCTTTATCGTTCCCTGCTCAAGACTTACGGCGCGGCAGTGCTCGACTACACCCCCGACCGCATGAAGTTCCTGCCTTTCCGCGCGGATGCATCGCCGGATTCGGCGACAGTGCGCTCGGAGATTCGCCGCGATGACGGCACGCGGGTGCCCGTGAACTACGTGATGCGCCGTACGCCAGATGGCTGGAAGGCTTGGGATGTGGTCATCGAAGGCATTTCCTACGTGCGCAATTTCCGCAAGGACATTGGTTTGGAAATTGACCAACGGGGTCTGGATGCCGTGATCACCCGGCTCGAAGCTGAGGCTGCGGGTATGGAAGCGCAGCGCCGCAAGTGAGCGAAGCTATTCCCTACCGTTTCGTCGAGGAAGCGCCCGGGCGGTTTGCGCTGTCTGGCGTGTTCGGCTTTGCCACGGCACGGCGCATCCTCGAAGCCAGCGAGGCGGCTTTCGCCGATTGCGAGTCGGTGGTGGTGGATTTGGCGGGTGTCACCCAGGCGGACAGCGCCGGTTTGGCGGTGCTGCTGGAGTGGGTGACTTGGGCGCATCATGCTGGCCGAGAGATACGTTTTCAGGCCATGCCCCGGTCCATCCGTGCCATTGCCCGTATCAGTGAAGTGGTGGGCCTGCTCGAACCCGGCGAGGACTTCAATCGCACGGTGGTGATAGTCAAGGCGAATGCCAAACTGGCGCCCGACGCCGGCGATTGACCGTTCGCTTATTCGCCGGCTGGATCTTCTAGTGGCTCTTCGGTGGTAGTCGGAACGTTGCCATCATGCACCTTGTACTCGCGCCGCTGCAGATAGGCATCGCGCACGAATGCGTAGGGGTCGAAGGCTTGGTCGATGGCGGCATCGGCCACCAGCACACCGGCGCGCAGGTCCACCAAGTGGAGAGCGCCAAGCCCGTAATTCAACGCATCCGGGTTGAGGTAGGAACGCCCATCCAGTGCATTGGTAAGTACCCAAGTAGGGGCATCGCGGACGGTGGAAGCGCCCAAGAACGGCAAGACTAGATAGGGGCCAGAGGGCACGCCCCATTTGCCTAGCGTCTGCCCGAAGTCTTCGTCATTTTTCGGCAGGCCCGCCGCCGTGGCCGGGTCGAACAGACCACCAACGCCAACCACGGTATTCAACGTGAAGCGTGCGAGGTCCTTGCCGCCATCGGTTAACTTGCCTTGCAGGAAGTTGTTGACGATGGTGTCGGCGTAAGCCAAGTGGCCAATGAAATTGCCGATGCCGCCACGAATCGGGCGGGGCAATTTCGCATATCCCTCCGCCAACGGGCGCAGTACCGTGCGGTCGATACCCGTGTTGAAGCTGTACATGGCGCGGTTGTAGCGTTCGAACCGGTCGACTGGAGCCGCGCTAGAGCTAGAGGTGGAGCTGGAGCTGGAGCCAGAGCTGGTACCAGTGGATTCCACAGCGCTAGGAATGGCTTCCGTTTGGTTGGCCGCGGCGGGTAGCGGCAAGGCCAGTACACACAGCAGCGAAAGCCAACAGGCGATGGGAGGGGGAGGTTTGCGTGTCATGTTCAGTACAAAGTCTAGCGGCGATACCCCATTTTACCGTTTCAGCGCCCGCGTGCATCCCCGTATTCGGGCTCCGGCAACGGCTCACCGCGGTCCACGTAGCCCTGCAGTTTCGGGGGAAGAAATTCCTTCAGTTCTTCCCGGCGCGCGGTGAAGCGGGCGGTTTGGAGTTCGGTGACACCTGCAGTCGCCAGCGCGCGGTTCAATTGGTTGATGGCCCGGTTGAGGTCGCCGACCGCCAGCTGGTATTCCGCTGCGTAATAGTTCGCTTCAGGAGCGTCGCCCTGGCCACTGGCGGCTTGGGCGAGCAGGCGAATTTGCATGGGTGTGGCGGGGACATTGTTGAACAGGTCCAGCAGGACCCGGTGCGCCTCCGCCGGTTCGTTACTGCGTAGCAGGGTGTCGCCGTAGAGCACGGTCACGGCCACGTTGCGCGGGAATAGCGTCATCGCTTCGCTCAGCGTCCGGCGGGCCGCGGGCGTCTCGCCGGCCTTCAGGTAGGCTTCTGCCAGTGCCGTGTGGTACGGAATGACCTCCGGGTGCGCGGTGCGCAGTTCGCGCAGGGCGGCGATGGCCTCTGCCGGGTCGCCGGCGGCGGTAGCGGCGATGGCGCGGCCGTAGCGCCGTGCAGCGGGCAAGGGGACGTCCTGGCCTGCCACGGCGTCCCCATAGGGCTCGCGGGCGTCGCGACCTTCCGGAGTACTGAGCACACGGACGCGTTCACGGGCCAACTGGTAACCGGTGCTGTCCACCGGGCGCACGGTGCTGTACTGCTGCGCGCGGTCCTTGGCTTCGGCGATGCGGTTGGTCGTTACCGGGTGCGTGAGCAGGAACTCGGGGATGCGGCTCGCGCCGAGCGTGGTCTGGCGCCCCATCGTTTCGAAGAACGTGGCCATGCCATTGGGGTCGTAGCCGGCGGAGGCCAAAACGCCCATGCCGACGCGGTCGGCTTCCGCCTCATTGGCGCGGGAGTAGTTCAGTCTTTGCTGGGCTGCGACGCCTTGCGAGACGGCTACTGCGCCTTGTACCGCATCGCCGTTGCCACCAGCAGCCACGCCAATGAGTACTGCCGCCAGCATGCCGAGGGTGGTCATGGTGGCGTTTTTGGATTGCGCCGCCAGACTGCGCGCCAAGTGGCGCTGGGTGACATGGGAAATCTCGTGCGCCAGTACACCCGCGAGTTCGCTCTCGTTGGCCGTGGACGTGACGAGACCCGCGTTTACGCCAATGAACCCGCCAGGCAGCGCGAAAGCGTTCAGGTCCGTGTCCTTCATGATGAAGAAGTGGAATTTCAGATTGCCTTCATGCGCCTCGACGGCCAAGCGCTGACCCAGCTGCTGAACGTAGTCCGTCAGTTCCGGGTCTTCCAGAATCTCGCCAGAGTCGCGCAGTTGCCTGACGATGCTGGAACCGATGTTGTATTCCTCACCTGCCGTGAAGATCTGGTCCGCCGGCGTGCCGATATCGGGGAGGTCGTTCGCGTGGCTACCTGCTCCTGGCGGCTCTGCGGTGCCTGCCCAGCCCGCACTTGGCGTGAATGCCGCGAGCGTGGCGCACAGCAGCAAGGAGGCAGACAGAAAGGGCGTACAACGCATGGTTCAGTAGACCACGTTCGTCCAGCGTGGTTCCCCGTTCATAGCGCTTCCGAGGCGAAGTCCGCCAAGCGTGAACGCTCGCCGCGCTGGAGCGTGATGTGCCCGGAATGGGCCCAGCCGCGAAAACGGTTCACGACATAGGTGAGGCCGCAGGTAGTTTCGGTGAGGTAGGGCGTGTCGATTTGCGCGATGTTGCCAAGGCAGACCAGTTTGGTGCCAGGACCGGCGCGCGTTACCAGTGCCTTCATTTGTTTCGGCGTCAGGTTCTGCGCTTCGTCGAGGATGAGGTACCGGTTCAGGAAGGTGCGGCCGCGCATGAAGTTGAGAGAACGAATTTTGATGCGGCTGCGCAGCAGATCGTTGGTGGCAGACTTCGCCCAGTTGCCAGGTTCTTGTCCTTGCGTCAGCACTTCCAGATTGTCCATCAACGCACCCATCCATGGCTCCATCTTCTCTTCTTCGGTGCCGGGCAGGAAGCCGATGTCCTCGCCGAGGGGCACTGTCACACGCGTCATGATGATTTCGCTGAAGCGTTTGACGTCGAGGGTTTGCTGCAGGCCGGCGGCGAGGGTGAGCAGGGTCTTGCCTGTGCCGGCAGGCCCGAGAATGGTCACGAGATCAATCTCGGGGTCTAGCAGCAGGTTCACCGCAAAGTTCTGTTCACGATTGCGCGCGGCTATTCCCCAAACTCCATGACGCCCGGTGCGGTAGTCCTGCACCAGTTCCAGCACTGCTTCGTCTCCCTGAATTTGGCGAACGATGCATTCCAGTCCCCCTTCGGCATCCTCGTAAACGAAGGTGTTCGGGCTCCACTCGGCCACCTGCGGCCCGTTCAGGCGGTAAAAGGTACGGGGGCCTTCTTTCCACGACTGCATCTCGCGACCATGGCGTTCCCAGAAATCTCCGGCCAGCGCCACGGCGCCGGTGTGCATCAGGTCTGCATCGTCGATGGTGCGGTCGCTGAAGTAGTCCTCGGCGTGTACGCCGAGAATGGTCGCCTTGATACGCAGGTTGATGTCTTTCGAGACCAGAGTGACGGGTGTTTGCGGATGAATGCGCTGCAGGGCCAGCGCTTGGCCAAGGATGGCATTGTCGGCGCCGGTGCCTGGCAGGGTGTCGGGCAGGGCGCCATCGAGGCGCTGCGTCTGGAAGAATACGCGGCCACTCGCAAGGCGCTTCTTCACGCCGCCCGAGAGCGCTGCAGCGTACTCGTGCCCGGGCAGTGGCAGGCCGGAGTCAATCTGTGTCTTCGTGGAGCCCTGCATCAGTTCGTCGAGGAACCGACTCACTTGCCGCACGTTGCGGGCCGCTTCCGAAAGCCCCTTCTTGCCGTTGTCCAGTTCTTCCAGTACCACCATCGGCAAGAAGATATCGTGCTCCTCGAAGCGGAACAGGGCAGTGGGGTCGTGCATCAAGACATTGGTGTCCAGCACGAACAGACGGCGACCTTCGGTGGGTAGCATGGGTTTGTCTTACAGTGCCTGTGCCGCGGCCAATACCGCTTCGGCGTGTCCATCTACTTTTACCTTGCGCCATTCCTGGCGCAGAACACCCTTGGCGTCGATGAGGAAGGTGCTGCGTTCCACGCCCATGTACTTCTTGCCGTACATGCTTTTTTCCTTCCACACGTCGAACAGTTGGCACAAGGTCTGGTCTTCATCCGCGAGCAATTCGAACGGGAAGCTGTACTTCGCCTTGAACTTCTCGTGGCTGACTAAGCTGTCAGGCGAGACACCCACTACCACGACGCCGGCCTTGCTGAACTGCTTGTGCAGAGCGCTAAAAGCGCAGCTTTCCTTGGTGCAGCCCGAGGTGAGGTCTTTCGGGTAGAAATACACCACGACCGCTTGCCCGGCTTTCAGGGCGTCCTTGAGGCGGAAGGGGTTGCCGCCGGTGGCAGCAGCAGTGAAGTCGGAAATTTTCTTGCCGAGCGTGGCCGTGGGCATGGTGGGCATCCTTGGGGCAGCGGGTGGACCAACCACTGCCGGCGGGCCGTCAGCCCTTCACCGGCTCGAGGATGGCGTCTAGATTGAGATGGTCGCAGAAATCCATGAACTCTTCGCGAAGCACGCCGAGATGGATGCGCACGGGTACGTTGACCACCATGCGCACATTCGTCATGGGAGCCCCGGTGTGGATGGCCACATAGGTATGGCAGTCGCATTCGGCAATGTCGATGTTCCGTGCGGCGAAGAAGCCGGAGAACGCCGAGACCACGCCGGTCTGGTCGGGGCAGACGAATTCGACGGTGTAAGACAACTGGTCCGCGCGGACCGTGCGGGGGTCCGTACGGCGCACTTGCAAGGAGAACTCAGGGTCACCCTGGAGTTTTTCCAGTTCGCGTTCCACCTTGCCTACGGCGTGCCAATTGCCGCCTACCAGCAGCAACATGGCGAACTGGCTACCGAGGCTGGTCATGCGGCATTCGATGAGGTTGCCACCGGCATCCGCGATGAGGCGGGTGAGGTCGTGCACCATGCCGGTGCGGTCCGGGCCGAGCGCGGAGATAGCCAACAGCTGACGTGACCCACCAGGGGCACCGGCCGGAGGCGCGGGAGAGGGGGGCGGAGGAACGGAGCTGGGCGGCACGGTAGGGCGCTAGGCGGCGCGGACGAAACTGCCCGCCGGTTCATTTTACACGGTTCACACGGGCGCCGCCGCTCGCGCTACCATGGGCGCCCATTGGCCCTGCGTGGCCGTCGGTGGCCCTTGCGGCCCAAGGCGAAGAACAGTGTTCAGCGGGAGCATGGTCGCGGTGGTAACACCGATGACCGCGGCGGGAGAAATCGACCTGCAGGCCTGGGAACGGCTGCTGCAGTGGCATGCACAGCAGGGTACGGACGCCGTCGTTGTGGTGGGGACCACCGGCGAGTCGCCGACGGTAACGCTGGCCGAAGCTGGTGAACTGGTGCGGCGCGCGGTCATGGTGCTGGGCGACCAGGTGCCAGTTATCGCCGGTACCGGCACGAACTCCACGGCAAGCACCATCGAGCGCACACGCGCCTTGGCCGCGGCGGGTGCCCAAGCGGCACTGGTGGTAACCCCTTACTACAATAAACCCACGCAGGAAGGCCTCTACCAGCACTTTCGTGCCGTGGCGGATGCCTCGCCCATTCCAATCATTCTCTACAACGTGCCTTCGCGTACCGGCGTGGACCTACAGCCCGACACGGTGGTGCGGCTCGCCTCGCATCCCCGTATCTTGGGCGTGAAGGAATCCACCGGTAGCTTGGCGCGCGTTGAAGAACTGGTCGCGCGTTGCGGTGACGATCTGGAAATCTACAGCGGCGAGGACCCCATCGCGGTGCAGTCCATCGCTGCCGGTGCGCGTGGCCTCATTTCGGTCACCGCCAATGTGGCGCCGGCGCTGATGCACGAGATGTGCACCCATGCTCTGGCGGGTCGCTTGGAGCAGGCAGAGGCCATCGACGATCGCCTCCAGGGTCTGCACCGGGCCCTGTTCACCGAGTCGAACCCCATCCCCGTGAAATGGGCGGTGGCGGAACTTGGACACATCCCCGGCGGTCTACGCTTGCCACTGACGCCGCTTTCCCCCCAGCACCATGCAGTCGTCCGTGAGGCGATGCGAGCCGCAGGTATCCCATGACCCTTCCTCCCGTGCTTCGTTCATCCCGTTGGCTGGTTGCCGCCGCCTGCGCCCTACCTTTGCTCGCCGGTTGCGGCCTCGCCTCCAAGCTGGGAATTACCCCGGGCGTGGAGACTTGCCGCGATGCGCAGGCTTACGAATCGGCCGCTGAAGCTCCGGCCCTGCAGGTACCGGCCGGGCTCGATTCGCCCAGCTCACGCGGGGCGCTCAAGATTCCGGTTCTCGAGGCCGCCGAGCGCAAGCGCGCGGCGGGCGAGGCCTGCCTCGACCAGCCGCCCACGTATTACCCCGGTCGGCCCCGTCCGACGGCAGCCAAGAAAAAGAAATAGGCAGAAATCCAGCGGGTTTGCCCGGGGTTCCAGCGTTCGGGTGGCTTCTTGGTGCTGTTCCCGGCACTTGGCATCCAACGGTCCCCAGTGGGAATTATTGCCGGAAAGTTTGCCCCTGACGGCCTGACCTAGTAACCTTGCGCCCGCCGGAGAGGTGGCCGAGTGGTCGAAGGCGCTGGACTGGAATTCCAGTTATGCCCGCAAGGGTATACGTGGGTTCGAATCCCACCCTCTCCGCCACTTTTTCCCG
>CALQLF020000058.1 GCA_943331345.2 Candidatus Planktophila lacus
GGAGTTCGCGGAGGCTGCCGGCCCGCAGCGCTTGCTCGAAGCGGGCCTCGTGGGCTTGCGTTGGGTGGACCACTACGGCCAGCCGACACAGCGTTACCCGTTCAACCCGAATGGTTCGCCGCTGGGTATTGCCGGTGTGGCCAGCAGCGATGGCCGTGTGACCATCGCCATGCCGCACCCCGAGCGCGTGCACTGCGCGGTGCAGCATTCGTGGCGCCCGCCGGGCCTCGGCGAGGACTCCGGCTGGATGCGCATGTTCCGCAACGCGCGCAAGGCGCTGGGCTGAAGAGTCGCGAGCGAGCTTGCTCCCACAAAGGCCTGAAACCTTTGTGGGAGGGAGTTTGCTCCCGACTGTTTATCCGTTGAGCGGCTTGTAGCGAATGCGGTGCGGCTGGTCGGCGTCGTCGCCCTTGCGCTTGCGCAGGTCCACCACGTAGTCCTGGTAGTTACCTTCGAACCACACCACTTCCGAATTGCCTTCGAAGGCAAGGATGTGGGTGGCGATGCGGTCGAGGAACCAGCGGTCATGCGAGATGACCACCGCGCAGCCCGGGAAGGCCAGCAAGCCTTCTTCCAGCGCGCGCAGCGTCTCCACGTCGAGGTCGTTGGTGGGTTCGTCGAGCAGCAGCACGTTGCCGCCAGCCTTCAGCACCTTCGCCAAGTGAACGCGGTTGCGTTCACCGCCCGACAACTCGCCGATGACCTGCTGCTGCTGGCCGCCCTTGAAGTTGAAGCGGCCGACGTACCCGCGTGAGGGGGTTTCATAGTTGCCGACGCGGATCATGTCGAGGCCGTCGGAAATTTCGTTCCAAACGGTCTTCTTCGGGTCCAGCGTATCGCGCGACTGGTCCACGTAGGCCACCTTCACGCTCGGGCCCATGCGCACTTCGCCGGCATCGGGCTTTTCATGTCCGGTGAGCATGCGGAACAGCGTGGTCTTGCCGGCGCCGTTCGGGCCGATGATGCCAACGATGCCACCGCGCGGCAGGCTGAACGACAGGTTGTCGAACAGCAGGCGGTCGCCGAAGGCCTTGCGTAAGCCGTTGGCTTCGATGACGAGGTCGCCCAAACGCTCGCCCGGCGGAATGTAGATTTCGTTCGTCTCGTTGCGCTTCTGGAATTCCTGCGACTGCAGTTCTTCGAAACGCTGCAAGCGCGCCTTGCTCTTGGCCTGTCGCGCCTTCGGGTTCTGGCGCACCCATTCCAATTCCTGCTGCAGCGTCTTGCGGAGGCCTTCCTGCTGCTTCTCTTCCGTGGCGAGGCGCTTCTCTTTCTGCTCCAACCACGAGGAGTAGTTGCCCTGCCAGGGAATGCCGTGGCCGCGGTCCAGTTCCAAAATCCAGCCAGCCACGTTGTCGAGGAAGTAGCGGTCGTGGGTGACGGCGATGACCGTGCCCGGGTAGGTTTCCAGGAACTTTTCGAGCCAGGCGATGGACTCGGCGTCGAGGTGGTTGGTGGGTTCGTCCAGCAGGAGCATGTCCGGCTTCGACAGCAGCAAACGGCACAGCGCAATGCGGCGCTTTTCACCACCGGAGAGGTTCGCCACGCTGGCTTCCCAAGGCGGCAGGCGCAGCGCGTCGGCGGCCACGTCCAGCGTGCGGTCGAGGTTGTGGCCGTCGGTGGCGGCGAGGATGCTTTCCAGTTCCGCCTGACGGGCCGCGAGTTTGTCGAAGTCCGCGTTTTCGTCCGTGTAAGCGGCGTAGACCTGGTCCAGTTCCGCCAGGGCGTTCTTGATGGGCGCCACGGCTTCTTCAACGATTTCTCGGACGCTCTTGGCCGGGTCCAGCTGCGGTTCCTGCTCCAGGTAGCCAATCTTGGTGCCGGGCAGGGCGCGGGCCTCGCCGTCGAACTCCTTGTCGACGCCGGCCATGATGCGCAGCAATGTGGACTTGCCCGAGCCGTTCAAGCCCAGCACGCCAATCTTGGCGCCGGGGAAGAAGCTGAGCGAAATGTCCTTCAGGATGAAGCGCTTGGGAGGCACCACCTTCGCGACGCGGTGCATGGTGTAGATGAACTGGGCCATGGGAATCCTGAAAGGGGTTGAGCCGGGGTGGGGATTATCGGGCAAATCCCACAGCAAACACAGCACCTGTTAGGCTCCGTTTTCGGGCCGCTTTGGCCTGGCGACTGGCTGCAGAGGTGGCATGGCTTCCACGGCACTGGTAACTGGCGAGGCTTTGGCCCGCTACGGTTTCCCTAACGGCCACCAATGGGGTGTCGACCGGCAGGGCGCGTTCCTGCGCGAATTCGCACAGAGTGCGGCGGCGGAGCGCGTCATTTGGCTGCCTCCGCGCGAGGCGGCGCGGGAGGAACTCGAACTGTTCCACACCCCGGCGCACATCGACTTCGTCATGGCCCGCTCCGACGGCTTCGAGGGCTATCTCGACGAAGGCGATACGCCAGCGTTTCGCGGCGTTCACACCGCGGCGGCCACCGTGGTGGGCGCCACGCTAGAGGCCTGCGCGGCCGTCTTGGACGGGCGCGTGCGGCGCGCCTTCGTGCCCATTGCCGGTCTACACCACGCCATGCGCCACAAGGCGGGTGGCTTTTGCGTCTACGACGACCTCGGCGTGGCGGTGGAGTGGCTGCGCCGTTACCACGGCCTGCGGCGCGTGGCTTACATCGACATCGACGCCCACCACGGCGATGGCATGTACTACAGCTTTGAAACCGACCCGGAGCTGATCTTCGCGGACCTGCACGAGGACGCCAGCACGCTGTATCCGCACACCGGCCGTGCGGACGAAATTGGTCTCGGCGCCGCGGCGGGCACCAAGCTGAACCTCCCGCTGCCGGCCGGCGCGGGCGATGCGGCTTTTCACGCGGCCTGGGCGCAGGTGGAGGCGCATCTGGCGGCGTACCCGCCGGAGTTCATCCTCTTTCAGGCCGGCGCAGACAGCCTGGCCGGCGACCCCATCACGCATCTGGCCTTCACCGAAGAAGCGCACGCCTACGCGGCGGCGCGCCTGTGCGTGCTGGCCGACCACTATTGCGATGGGCGGTTGGTGGGTACCGGCGGTGGCGGCTACAACCGCCAGAACCTGGGCCGGGCGTGGACGCGGGTGGTCGAGGCCTTCGTGGCTACGTGAGCGTCGCATTCTGGCGGGGTAGGGGTGTCGGGCTGGGGTAAAATCTCGGCCTGACCCGTTTTTCCGGAGCGACGACCCCCATGTTCAATTCCCGCATGACCATTGCCGAGTTCGACCCCGCCCTGGCCACTGCCATGTCGGCAGAGCGCGGTCGTCAGGAACACCACATCGAGCTCATCGCTTCCGAAAACTACACCAGCCCCCGCGTGCTCGAGGCGCAGGGCAGCGTGCTCACCAACAAGTACGCTGAAGGCTACCCGGGCAAGCGTTATTACGGCGGCTGCGAACACGTGGACGTGGCGGAAACGCTCGCCATTGAACGCGCCAAGCAACTGTTCGGTGCCACCTTCGCCAACGTACAGCCGCACTCCGGTTCACAGGCCAATGCCGCCGTTTACCTTGCCCTGCTGAAGGCGGGCGACACCATCCTCGGCATGGGTCTGGACCACGGTGGTCACTTGACGCATGGCGCCAAGGTGAACTTCAGCGGCAAGCTGTTCAACGCCATTCCCTACGGCCTCACCGCGGATGGCAGCGGCATCGACTACGAGCAGGTGCGCCGTCTGGCGCATGAGCACAAGCCGAAGCTGATCATCGCCGGCTTCTCCGCGTACTCGCGCGTGGTGGATTGGGCTTTCTTCCGTCAGGTGGCGGATGAAGTGGGCGCTTACTTCATGGTGGACATGGCCCACGTGGCGGGCCTCGTGGCCGCTGGCCTTTACCCGAACCCGCTCCCCTATGCGGACGTGGTCACCACCACCACGCACAAGACGCTGCGGGGTCCGCGAGGTGGTCTCATCCTTTCCTGCAAGGGCGAGGAACTGACCAAGAAGTTCAACTCGCTGGTGTTCCCGGGCACGCAAGGTGGCCCACTGATGCACGTCATCGCGGGTAAGGCCGTGGCCTTCCTCGAAGCGCTGCAGCCGGAGTTCAAGGTCTACCAGCAGCGCGTGCTCGACAACGCGCGCGCCATGGCGGCCGCCCTGCAGGAGCGTGGCTACGGTGTGGTCACGGGTGGCACGGACAACCATCTGTTCCTGCTCGACCTCTCGCCGAAGGGCGTGACGGGCAAGGACGCGGACGCAGCACTCGGGCGCGCCAACATCACCGTGAACAAGAACGCGGTGCCGAACGATCCCCGTCCGCCGATGGTGACTTCGGGTGTGCGCATTGGCACGCCGGCCATCACCACGCGCGGCTTTGGCGTGGCTGAGTGCTTGCAGGTGGCCACGTGGATTGCCGATGTGGTGGACTCCATTGCCACGCACGGCCCCGAAGGCGACCCGGCGGTTATCGCCCGCGTGAAGGGTGAAGTGGTCGAGTTGTGCAACCGCTATCCGGTCTACGTGGCCTGAAGCGGCTTGCAGTGGACCTGGGGCTGAACCCGGGTCTGCTGTTGGGCTGAACCATGCATTGCCCCTTCTGCAACCACGAAGAGACGAAAGTCACCGACTCGCGCTTGGCTGGCGAAGGCCACCAAGTGCGGCGTCGCCGTGAGTGCCTGCTTTGCGGCGAACGCTTCACCACGTTCGAGACGGCGGAACTGGTGTTGCCGCAGGTGGTGAAGAAAGACGGCAGTCGCGTGCCGTTCGACGAACAAAAACTGCGGGGCGGCATGCTGCGCTCGCTGCAGAAGCGCCCGGTGGGGCCCGACGCGGTGGATGCAGCTGTCGAGCACATCGCCCACCGTTTGCGCGGTCTTGGCGAGCGTGAAGTGCCCGCACGGTTGGTCGGCGAGTTCGTCATGGATGAACTGCGCCATCTCGATGAAGTGGCTTATGTGCGCTTCGCTTCCGTTTACCGCAGCTTCCAGGACGTGGAAGCGTTCCGCGACGAGATCGAACGTTTGAAGGACCGCTCAGGCGGCGACAGTTCCACCGGGCAATTGCCGCTCATCACGCCGAGTACGCGCAAGTGAGCGAGGAAATTTTTTCGAAGGCCGCGGTTGGCGCTGCCCGCCCCGAAGACGCCGGGTTCATGCGTGAGGCCATTGCCGAGGCGCGGCGCGCGCTGTATTCCACGGCACCGAACCCGCGCGTGGGTTGCGTCATCGTTCGCGATGGCGTGGTGGTGGGGCGTGGCTTTCACGCACGCGCCGGTGAACCGCACGCCGAAGTGTTTGCGCTGCGCGAGGCTGGGGATGCTGCGCGTGGCGCCACGGCGTACGTCACGCTCGAACCGTGCAGTCATCATGGTCGCACGCCGCCTTGTGCGGATGCCCTCATCGCCGCCGGCATCGCGCGCGTGGTTTACGCCGTTGGCGACCCGGACCCGCGCGTGGATGGCCGTGGTGCTGCCAAGCTGCGCGCGGCTGGTATTGCGGTGTCGCAAGGCGTGCTGGAAGAAGCGGCGAGCGAGTTGAACCGCGGGTTCTTGCGTCGCGCTGGCGGTGGCCTGCCTTGGGTGCGCGCGAAAGTGGGTGCCAGCCTTGATGGCCGCACGGCTTTGGCCGATGGCCGCTCGAAATGGATTACCAGCGCGGAGGCGCGCGCCGATGTGCAACGCCTGCGTGCTGAAGCGGGCGTGGTGCTCACGGGCATTGGCACCGTGCTGGCGGACGACCCCGCGCTGACGGTGCGTGACCCGGCCTTGCTGGAAGCGATGCGTGGGCGCCAAGTGGCTCGCGTGGTGCTGGACCCTGCGGGGCGTTTGCCTGCGAATGCGCAGTTGCGCGATGGCGCGGCGCCCACTTGGTGGTTGGTGGCTGAAGCAGTCGCGAGCAAGCTCGCTCCCACAGTTGCAATCTCTAATGTAGGAGGGAGCTTGCTCGCGACTCCCGGTGCGGGCCGCCCTTCGCCCCGCGCGGTGCTGGAACTGCTAGCGGCGCACGGCGTGAATGATGTGTTGCTCGAAGCCGGGGCCACGCTCACGGGCGCTTGGCTGGCGGCCGGCGTCGTCGATGAACTCGTTGTCTATTACGCGCCGCGTCTGCTGGGCGATGCCGCGCGTCCTTTGGCGCTACTGTCTACCGATACCCCCGACCCTCTCGCCGCCACCCCTGCTTGGTGTCTACACGAAGCTACGGCGGTCGGCACCGACCTGCGGGTCACTTGGCGTCGCGTCGCTAACTGAAACCTTTTACCCCTTGCCGGCGCCTGCAGCGCCGCGGAGCCCGACCATGTTCACCGGAATCGTTCAGGCCGTTGGCCACGTAGTTGCTATCACGCGCAAGGGCGGCGATGTGGAGTTGCTGGTGGACACCACCACGCTAGGTCTGCAAACCGCCAACATCGGCGACAGCATCGCTGTGGCTGGCGCCTGCCTCACCGCTACCCGTTTCGAGGGCACCTGCTTCGCCGCTGACGTCTCGAACGAAACGCTGGCCTGCACCACGCTGGGCAGCCTCGCGGTGGGCAGCCCGGTGAACCTCGAAAAGGCCCTGTGTGCCGGCCAGCCGCTCGGGGGGCACTACGTTACCGGGCACGTCGACGGGGTGGGGGAGGTGGTCTCCACCGCCGATGATGGCCGCAGCTGGCGGGTGGTGTTCCGTGTGCCGCCGCAGCTGGCCCGCTACATCGCCCCGAAGGGCAGTGTCACCGTGGAAGGCGTCAGCCTGACGGTGAACGAGGTGGCCGGCGACACCTTCGGGGTGAACCTGGTGCCCCACACCCGCGAGGTGACCACCCTCGGCGCCCTGGTTCCCGGTCGGCCCGTGAACCTCGAGGCTGATATCATCGCGCGTTACTTGGAACGCTTGGTGGGGGACCGTTCCCTGCCGCGCCTCGACGGAAGCCGCTGAACCCTCATGACCACCCTGAATTCCATTGAAGAAATCCTCGCCGACCTGCGGGCCGGGAAGATGGTCGTCATCATGGACGACGAGGACCGCGAGAACGAGGGCGACCTGCTCATGGCGGCCGAGTGCGTCACCGCCAAAGACATCAATTTCATGGCCCGCTACGGGCGTGGGCTTATCTGCCTGACGCTCACCCGCGAGCATTGCCGTGAATTGCGTCTGCCGCTGATGGTGTCCGCCACGGACGCCGAGCAGACCACGAATTTCACGGTCTCCATCGAGGCCGCCGAAGGCGTCACCACTGGCATCTCGGCGCACGACCGCGCCTTGACGGTGCAGGCGGCGGTGAAGCCTGGCGCTCGTGCGGAAGATTTGCGCCAGCCAGGCCACATCTTCCCGCTTATGGCTCAGCCCGGCGGCGTCCTCACGCGCGCAGGGCATACGGAGGCCGGGTGCGATTTCGCACGGTTGGCCGGGTTCCAGCCGGCCTCGGTCATCGTCGAAATCATGAACGAGGACGGCACCATGGCGCGCCGTCCGGACCTCGAGGTGTTTGCCCGCGAGCATGGTTTGAAGATTGGCACCATCGCTGACCTCATCCGCCATCGCTTGGACGTCGAGCCTTCCGTGGAGCGTTTGGTCGAGCGTCCCATCACCACGGCCCACGGCGACTTCAAGCTGGTGGTGTACGAAGACCAGATGCAGCGCCATGTGCATTTGGCGCTCATCAAAGGCGACCTGAAGGGTGACAAGCCCCCCTTGGTCCGCGTGCATTTGTTGGATACCTTGCGCGACATCGTCGGCGCTCAGTTGCAGTTCGGTGGCTGGTCGCTGGACCAAGCGCTGGAGCGGGTGGCTGCGGATGGCACGGGCGTAGTGGTGCTGCTGCGTGGCGGTGAAACTTCGCGCGATCTGCTCGACGCAGTGGCGGCTCTCTCGCCTACTGGCCAGCGCACGCCGCGTGCGGTCACCAGCCTCCAGACAGGCAGCGTGCTACGTACCTATGGTGTGGGTGCGCGTATCCTGCGAGACCTCGGCATCCATCGCATGCGGGTGCTGTCGTCGCCGAAACAGATGCATGGGCTCTCGGCCTTCGGGCTTGAGGTAACGGAATTTGTGGACAGCGCGCTGGCCGGCAAGGCCGAGCGCAATGGGGAAAAGTGATGGCCAACCTGAATGTGATTGAAGGCGGACTGGTAGCGACTGGCGGACAGCGGTTCGCGATAGTTGCTGCACGCTTCAACAGCCTGGTCGTGGACCGTTTGGTGGACGGCGCGGTGGACGCGCTGGTTCGCCACGGGGTTGCCGCTTCCAACATCGATCTCGTCCGGGTGCCCGGCGCCTACGAGCTGCCGCTGGCCCTGCGCAAGGTGGCGGGCAGCAAGCGCTATGCGGCCGTCGTCGCCGTGGGTGCGGTCATCAAGGGCGACACCAGCCACTTCGACTTCGTGGCCGGTGAATGCGCCAGCGGTGTGTCGCGTGCCATGCACGAAAGCGATGTGCCGGTGGCTTTCGCCGTGCTCACCACAGACACGCTCGAGCAGGCGCTCGACCGCGCCGGTGGCAAGGCTGGCAACAAGGGTGCGGACTGCGCCTTGGCAGCGCTCGAGATGGCGAACCTACTCCAGCGTCTGGAAGGCTGAAATTCATGAACGATGAACCCACCAACGCCGATGACGGCGCTGCGAAGCCCGCGCGCAAGCCAGGTAGCCGCGGCCCCGGTGCGCAGCGTCGCAGCAACTCGCGACGTTTGGCGATGCAGGCGTTGTACCAGTTGCAGTTGAACCCGCAGCCTTGGCAGGACATTCATCTGCAGTTCACCAAAGACGAAGAGTTTGCCGCTGCCGATGCCGATTACTTCCGCGAACTGCTGAAGGAATCCGCCGAGGCACAGGCCGAACTAGAAGCGGTTCTGGCCGGAGTGTCGCAAATTCCGCCGCACCAGTTGGACCCGGTCGAACGTGCCATCCTGCTGCTCTCCATGTACGAGCTGCGCACCAAAGTGGATGTGCCTTACCGTGTCGTTATCAACGAAGGCATTGAACTGGCCAAGCGCTACGGCGCTACCGATGGCCACAAGTTCGTGAACGGCGTGCTCGACCGCGCGGCGCGTACGCTCCGCCCGCACGAGCAAGGCGCGCGGCGGTAGCCCCGGCGGTGGGTGAGTTCGAACTCATCGACCGTTTCTTTGCCAAGCTCGGTGCTACTCGGCCCGACGTGCTGCTGGGAGTGGGCGACGACGCTGCGCTGCTGGTGCCGCCCCCCGATGAAGTACTCGCGCTTTGCGTAGACACGCTCGTGGAGGGCGTCCATTTCCCCGTCGATCTCGACGCTGCCGACATCGGCTGGCGTGCGCTGGCCGTGAACTTGAGCGACCTCGCTGCCATGGGCGCGAAGCCTGCCTGGGCCACGTTGGCGCTCACCTTGCCACGCCTTGATGAAGCGATGGAAGACTGGCTGGAGGCTTTCGCTCTCGGCTTCGGCGCTTTGGCCCGACAGCACGGCGTGGCGTTGGTAGGCGGCGATACCACTCGCGGCCCCCTCACCATCAGCGTTACCGCTGCGGGTTTCGTACCCGCCGGGCAGGCGCTGCTGCGCAGTGGGGCTCGCGCCGGCGATCTGGTCTATGTGACGGGCTGGCCCGGCGATGCGGCTGCGGGCCTCGAACTGCTGCAAGGTAAGCGGCAGTGCGGTTCGCGCGCGGACCGCTCCACGCTGGAGAGCCGCTTCCGTCGCCCGGAACCGCGTGTGGCCGTCGGCCAGAAGTTACGCGGCCTGGCCACGGCATGTATCGATGTCTCCGACGGCCTAGCGCAGGATTTGGGCCGCCTCGTTGCTGCCAGTGGTGTGGGCGCGCGCTTGCGCGTGAGTGAGTTGCCGCGCTCGCGGGCGCTGCAGGCGCTGGCAGACGAGGCAGCAGCGGTGCGTTTCACGCTGGGTGGCGGTGACGACTATGAGTTGCTGTTCACACTGCCGCCAGTACGCGCCGAGATGCTGCGGGCCACCTTGGCTGGCAGTGTCCCTTGTCACTGTATCGGCGAGATAGTGGCCACGCCGGGGGTGCGCTGTCTCGATAGGGAAATGCGCGAAGTAAAAGTAGCCGGCTGGGATCACTTCCGGGTCTGAGCGCCAGGTCTCGTTTCCCGGCGCCGCCGGGCGCTATGCTCTGCTACAGGATTGCCCCCCATCCTGTTCCGGAGAGTGTCATCAGCCCCCCGTCGTTCCTGCGTCAGTCTGCCCCGCCGGCTGCCACGGTGCCCGAGCGCATCGGCAAGTACGAGATCATCAAGGAAGTCGCGCGCGGTAGCACCGGCGTCGTCTACCTTTCCCATGACCCGTTCTATGGGCGCGACGTGGCCATCAAGGCCTACCATGTGGATGCGGGCGACGACCCGGAACGCGCCGCTTTGGCGCGCAAGATGTTCCTGTCCGAGGCCCACATGGTGGGCATGCTCCAGCACCCCTACATCCTGCCCATCTACGATGCAGGGGAAGAGGGCGGCCGTTATTACGTCGTGACGGAATTCGTCCACGGCGCCCGTACGCTCTCCACCTACTGCAAGCCCGACAACCTGCTGCGTCCGGATGACGTAGTGGAACTAGCCTTCAAGTGTGCACGCGCTCTGCACTACGCACACAGTCGCGGCGTTATCCACCGCGACATCAAGCCTTCCAACATCATGCTCACCACGGACAACGAGGTGCGCATCATCGACTTCGGCATCGCTATCGTGCCCGGGTCGGAAGTGTCGCGTATCGATGGAATTGCGGGCAGCCCCAGCTACATGTCCCCCGAGCAAGTGCAGGGGCTGGAGGTCACTTCGCGTAGCGACTTATATTCGTTGGGCGCCGTGATGTACGAGTTGTTGACCGGTTATCGTCCCTTCCGTGCTGCCACGCTTACCCGTTTGCTGCACCAGATTGTTTATGCCACCGCGCCGCCTATTCATACCTTGCGCCGTGAGGTGCCAGAGGACATGGAGGCCGTCGTGGCTACTGCGATGCTGAAGGACCCCGAGCGCCGCTACCAAACTGGCCAGCAGTTCGCGGCGGAACTGACGCGCGTTCACCAGCGCCTGCGGGCGCAGGAAGACCGCGTGGACCGCCAAGAGCGCTACACGCAGTTACGGCGTCTGAAGTTCTTCCACGATTTCTCGCATGCGGAAATTCAGGAGGTGCTGCGTGCCGGCACGTTCCAGGACTACGCCGAGGGCGAGTCTATCGTCGAGGAAGGCGAAATTGACGACCGCTTCTACGTGATTGTGCAGGGCGGCGTTACTGTGGAGCGCGGTGGACGTGCCATTGGAGAACTGGCCGTTGGCGAATGCTTCGGTGAGACGAGTTACGTGCGCGGCGCGAAGCGCACCGCCACCATCCGCGCCGCAGGTGCGACGGGGGCTGCCGGGGCTACCAGCGTGCTGAAGGTGAGTTCAACGCTGCTGGAGCAGGCTTCAGCCAGTTGTCAGTTGCGGTTCAACAAGATGTTCCTGCGCTCGCTTATCTCGCGGCTGCAAGGCAACAAGTAACAGTCGGGAGCAAGCTCCCGACTACAGTACCGACTCTATTCGGCGTCTTTGTTGCGCTCGATGAGCGCGTACGCCGAGTGGTTGTGGATGCTCTCGAAGTTCTCGCTTTCCACCACGTATTCGCGAATGCGCTCGTCGTTGTTCAGGCGTACGGCCACGTCGCGGACCATGTCTTCGACGAACTTCGGGTTGTCGTAGGCGCGTTCCGTCACCCACTTCTCGTCGGGGCGCTTCAGAATGCCGAACAGTTCGCACGAAGCCTCCTTCTCGGCGAAGTCGATCAGTTCTTCAATCCACACATGGCTCGCGATGCGCGCCTTGATGGTGACGTGCGAGCGCTGGTTGTGCGCGCCGTAAGCGGAAATTTTCTTCGAGCACGGGCACAGGCTGGTGACCGGAACGACAACCTTGACCCATAGGTCCGTGGTGCCGCCGCGCTTCACTTCGCCGATGAGCGAGGCCTGGTAATCCAGCAAACTCCGCACGCCCGAGACCGGCGCGGTCTTGTTCACGAAGTACGGGAACTTCATCTCGATATGGCCGGCTTCGGATTCGAGGCGTTCGGTCATCTGCCGCAAGATATCCATGAAGCTGTCGACGGAAATTTCCCGTTCGTGGCTGTGCAGAATCTCGAGGAAGCGAGACATGTGCGTGCCCTTGAAATTGTGGGGCAGGTACACGTACATGTTGAAGTTGGCAACGGTGTGCTGCTCACCGCCCGAACGGTCCTTCACGCGCACCGGGTGCAGGATTTCCTTCACGCCAACCCGGTTGATGGGAATCTGGCGGGTATCGGCACGGCTCTGCACGTCTTCAATCGGCAGGGCCGGAGACTGGACAGGAGCCGTGGTGGCAGCGGTGGTCATGGCGAATCCTTGAACGATGGCGGCGGCACTTGAACTAGGCCACCTGCGGGAAACGATGGGGGCAGTTTAGAGTAATTCCAAGCAGCTTGCTTGGGCCCGTACAGAATTCGTACTGTACAAATTCTCTACTTCAATGACTTCTCTCAGGGCAAGGCGCGCAGCGTGCTTTCGCCGCCGCCTTGGCGGGGCAGGCTCTGCCACCAACTGGAAATGCGCTGGCGCACGGTGACGAGGTCCAAGCCGGCATCCACCAGCGACTCCGCCGGTGAGGCATGGTCGATGTAGCGGTCGGGCAGTCCTAACGCGAGCGTGGGGCGCAAGAAGCCTGCCGCCTGCAAACATTCGAGCACCGCAGCACCGGCGCCACCGGCTACGGCGTTTTCTTCAAGCGTAACAAGCGCGGTATGGCGTTGTGCCAGACGCAGCACCAGTTCTTCGTCCAAAGGCTTTACCCAACGCATGTTCACGACGGTGGCGTCGAGTTCTTCGCCGACCCGTTCGGCGGCAGCCACCAGCGTACCGAAGGCGAGCAGCACGAGGCCGCTGCGGCCTTCGCGACGCATCTGCGCCTTGCCCGTGGGCAACACGGTGAGTTCCGTCTGTACCGCTACGCCAGGCCCACGACCACGCGGGTAGCGCACGGCGGCTGGGCGGCCAAGCGCTACAGCGGTGTGCAGCATCTGGCGGCACTCATCTTCGTCGGCGGGTGCCAGCACATGCATGTTGGGAATGCAGCGGAGGAAGCTGTGATCGAAGGCGCCCTGGTGGGTGGCGCCATCGCTGCCCACGAGACCCGCGCGGTCGATGGCGAAAGTGACGGGCAAGTCTTGCAGGGCCACGTCGTGGATGAGTTGGTCGTAGCCGCGTTGCAGGAAGCTGCTGTAGATGGCAACGACAGGGCGCAGGCCTTCACAGGCCATGCCGGCGGCGAGCGTGATGGCGTGCTGTTCTGCAATGCCCACGTCGTAATAGCGGTCCGGGTAGCGCTTGGAGAATTCCACCAAGCCACTGCCTTCGCGCATGGCCGGTGTGATGCCCACGACGCGCGCATCAAACGCGGCTTCATCGCACAGCCATTCACCGAACACTTGCGTATAGGTGGGGGTGCCTGGCTTTTCCTTGAAGATGGTGCCAGTGCCTGGGTCGAATGGGCCCGGGCCGTGCCACTTGATGGGGTCTGCTTCGGCGGGCGCATAGCCCTTGCCCTTGCGAGTGACCACGTGCAGGAACTGCGGCCCGCGCGCAACGCGCAAGCGGCTGAGCGTGGTGACGAGCGTGGGCAGGTCGTGGCCGTCGATGGGGCCGACATAGTTGAAGCCGAGTTCTTCGAACAGCGTGCCGGGCAACACCATGCCCTTCAGGTGTTCTTCAGAGCGGCGCGCCAGTTCCCACATGGTGGGCATGCGTTCCAGCACTTTCTTGCCCGCGCCCTTGATGGTGGCGTAGACGCGGCCGGTGAGCAGTTTGGCAAGGTAGTTGGACAAGGCGCCCACGTTTTCGCTGATCGACATGTCGTTGTCGTTCAGTACCACGAGCAGGTCCGTGTCTAGGCTGCCGGCGTGGTTCATCGCCTCGAAGGCGAGGCCCGCCGTCATGGCGCCGTCGCCGATGACCGCGACGCAGCGGCGCTGTTCGCCGGCACGGCGCGCGCCCAGCGCCATGCCGAGCGCTGCGCTGATGCTGGTGCTGGAATGGCCCACACCAAAGGTGTCGTATTCGCTTTCGCTGCGCACCGGGAACGGTGCGAGACCATCCTTTAGTTTGATGGTGGGCAGTTGGTCGCGGCGCCCGGTGAGCACTTTGTGCGGATAGGCCTGATGGCCGACGTCCCAAACCAGACGATCGTATGGCGTGTTGAACACATGGTGCAGCGCGAGCGTGAGTTCGACGGTGCCAAGGCCGGCAGCGAAGTGACCGCCCCGTTGGCTGACGGTGTCGATGAGGAAAGCGCGCAGTTCCGCAGCGACAGCCGGCAATTCCTCTGCCGGCAGTTTGCGGAGGTCCTCGGGGGTGTCGATGGCCGACAGGCGAGGGTAGCGCTCACTGGTTTCCATGACGGTAAGTTTACACCCGCGCTTCAGTAGGCGCGCTGAATGACGAAGCGCGCCAGTCCGGCCAACTCCGCTGCTGCCGCACCGAAGGGCTGCAGCGCTTCAAGGGCAGCAGCGGCAAGTTCGGCGGCCTTGGCTTTGGCGGCGGCCACGCCTACGGCCGCCGGATACGTGGGTTTGTCGCGTGCCGCGTCGGCACCGGTGGCTTTGCCGAGCACGGCAGCATCGCCTTCTACGTCGAGTAGGTCGTCCACGATTTGGAACGCCAGCCCCAGATGCTCGCCAAAGACACGCAGGTTGGCTGCAGCGCCGTGGGCAAGGCCCGGTGCGAGGCTTGCTGCGGCGTGGGCCGCCAGTTCAATGCTGCACGCAAGCAGGGCGCCAGTCTTCAGGCGGTGCATCTGCTCCACTTCGGCGGCGTCGAGCTTGCGGCCTACGGCTGCCAAGTCGATGGCCTGTCCACCGGCCATGCCTACGCTACCGGCGGCGGCGGCGAGGCAGCGCACCATGCCGAGGCGGGCGCTGGCGGGCAGCGCCGTGGGTCCGTGGTGGGCCAAACACTCGAAGGCCAGCGTCTGCAGGGCGTCGCCGGCTAGCAGCGCCGTCGCTTCGTCGAAGGCCTTGTGGCACGTGGGTCGCCCGCGGCGCAGGTCGTCGTCGTCCATGGCGGGCAGATCGTCGTGCACCAGCGAATATACATGCACCAGTTCCACCGCTGCCGCAGGAACATCCAGCCATTCTTCAGGCACGCCGAGCATGCGACCGGTGGCGTAAACCAGCGCTGGGCGCAGGCGCTTACCGCCACCGAGGGCGCTGTAGCGCATGGCCGCGTGCAACTTTTCGGGGGCATGGCTTGCGCTCGGCAACCAAGCCGCCAGCACTTGCTCGATGCGCTGCTGGGCATGGTGGAGCGCTGGGTGCTCCGTCGCCTCGGTCATCGTTCGTCCTCGTCCTGGTCGAACGGCACGCGTTCTTCACTGCCATCGTTGCGTTTCAGCAGCAGTTCCACGCGCTGTTCGGCCGCAGCCAGCGCGGCTTGGCAACGCCGCGAGAGTTCGACGCCGCGTTGGAATTCCGTCAGGGAGGCTTCAAGGGGCAGGTCCCCCTGTTCCAGACGTTCTACCAAGTCTTCGAGGCCTGCCAAGGCTTGCTCGAAGTCGAAGGCTTCTTCCGGGGCTGCGCTGACCGTGGTTGCAGACGAGGTGGGGCGTTTGGCTGGCATGGGCGAGGCCTCGAAAAAGGCCCGGCGAGGGTGGGCCGGGGGCTCCCATTGTAAGGCAGTTGGGGCCTGTACTGTCCGTCGGGCAGGATTTTGTCCAGCCTTGTGTACAGGTCAAAACCTGTGCAAAAGTAGTTTTCTGGTTGACGCCCCCGTAGCAGGGGGGTTATCGTCCGGTTCCCGGTCTAGACTGGGTCTAAACATATTTAGGAGCCACCATGGATCTGAAAAACAGCAAGACTGAAGAGAACCTGAAGGCCGCCTTCGCGGGCGAATCTCAGGCCAACCGCCGTTACCTCTACTTCGCAAACAAGGCGGACGTGGAAGGCTACAACGACGTGTCCACCGTGTTCCGCTCGACGGCGGAAGGCGAAACCGGCCACGCGCACGGCCACCTCGAGTACCTCGAGGCCGTGGGTGACCCGGCCACCGGCCTGCC
>CALQLF020000059.1 GCA_943331345.2 Candidatus Planktophila lacus
CCGAAACCACCAGCCAACCGACGGCCGTCAGAACCCGAGCTGACCCAAAGCCTCGGACACCGCCCGCCGCGATGGCTCCGGCCGAATGGGGAAAGCGCTCAGGAAATCCGCCTGCCGCAAGCCCGGCCCGCGCTGGCGGACCCGCTCCCTCCAATGCTGCGCGGCGCCCTCGCGTCCGGCCAAGCGGTTCGCCACTGCGGCAATCATCGAAATCATGACGTGTGCGCCCGGCGCCCGGGCCGCACGGTCTGCCCAGTCCGCACTGGCAGCGTGCTCGCCGGCGATAAGGTGGGCCAAGGCGCGCGTGCCCAGCATCGCGTAGTGCAGGGGATCAATGGGACTTAACTGCAGGGCCAAGTCCACCTGACGACGGCCCGCCTCCACCGCGCCGGAAAGCGTCTCCGCCCAGCCCCGCGCATAAATGCCCTGCGCAAAGTTGGGGCTCAATTGTGTGGCGCGCTCCAGCCAGCCCAGACTGGTTTCCAAGTCCCCTTGGAGCCAAAAACTGCGTCCCATCGTGAAATTCACGAACGGGTCGAGTGGGTCCAGTTCAAGACCACGCTCGGCCGCGGCGCGGGCAGCCAACACTTGTTGCTCGCGATTGGCGCCGAGATGCAGAAATGCATTCTGGAAATGAACGAAAGAAAGCCCGGCATGCGCTCGCGCAAAGCCCGGGTCCAACGCCACCGCCCGTTCGAAGTACTCCCCGGCCGCCCCATTACCCTGCCGGTCGAAGCGGTACATCTGCTGTAAGCCAAGGTGATAGGCGGACCACGCATCAAGATGTTCGGAAACGGCCAACCGCGCCTGCGTGGCTTCATGCAGGGGAATGCGAATGTCCAACGCAGTAGCCAAGCTACCCGCAATTCGCGCGCGCAGCTCATGAACGGTGTCGGTCGGGCCGGCGAAGCGCTCTGCCCAAACGACGCTGTCTTCCGCGGAATCCACGAGTTCCACACCGATAATGACACCGGGATGCGCGACCTCGATGGTTCCGCGAAGCACGTAACGCACCCCCAGCAACCGGGCGGCCTCCGCCACGGGCGAACCCGCCAAGCGGAACGAGGAGCCCCGGGCAATAACGAACAGCCAGCGCAGCCGCGAAATCTCCGTGATGAGATCGTGCGGCAAGGCCAGTTCCAGCGCGGCGAGTTTTCCCGGCGAACCAATGCTGGTGAAAGGCAAGACAGCAATCGACGGCCTGCCGCCGGCAGTGGCAGGGTCTGCCGCCACGGCGGGCGGTTGACCGTCACTCGCGGTCTCGAGGGACACCGGCGCAGGGACTTCTTGGACCTCGCCTTCAAAGCGCCACCCTTGCCCATGAACCGTGTGGATGTGTACGCCATGGCGGCCTTCCTCGCCCAGCGCCCGGCGCACAGACCGAATACGGCTTGCCAGCGTCGCATCGGCAACGGGCCTCCCCGCCCACACCGCATCCACCAACTGTTGCTTGGTGACCAAACGCCCCCGTCGCTGTACCAGCGCCAGCAGCAACCAAAGCACTTGCGGTTCCACAGGCACAGGCTTGTCTTCCGCCCGCAATTCGAAGCGGTCCGGGTCCAACGCGAAGCAGCCGAACTGGTAGACCATGGCCGCAGCATAAGACAGCCGCGACGCCATGCCAAAATTCCTGCAGCTTTCCTGCATGAATCCTGCAAGACCGCCCCGGCTGCGTCGAGGAAACTACGCCCATGCCACACCCGGATGTGGCCAGGTCAACCACCAGGGAAACAAAGGAGAGATAGATGAACCAGTTCCTGAACGCCGCCGGCCGCCGCGCCGCGCTCGCCGTCGCTACCTTGATGCTCGCCGCGAACGCCGTTGCCGGCGCTCCCGCAGGCGAGCCCGCCTTGGCCATCCGCCCGTTGGCGAAGGAAGTACAGTGGGGCCCCTGCCCGCCCATTTTCGCGAAGGGCTGCGAAATTGCGGTGCTGCATGGCAACCCGGCCAACCCGAACGCCGACATCTGGTTACGCGTGCCGCCGGGATTCTTTCTGCCGCCCCACACCCACTCCTCCAATGAACGGATGGTGCTTTCCACGGGCGAACTCGAGGTTCGCTACGAGAACCAGCAGAAAGTGGTGCTGAAGAAAGGCGACTACGCTTTTGGGCCGGCGAAGCGAGCACACGAAGCGCGGTGCGTGGGCAAGCAGGCCTGCACGCTGTTCATCGCTTTCGAAGGGCCGGTGGATGCCCTGCCGCATGAGGGCCCACTGAACTGAGCCGGCGTTACGGCTCTTTCAAAATAACGACACTGGAGGTTTCCCGGGCAACCCCGGGAACCTCCAGCACCAGACAGAGAGCCTGTTAGAACAGGCCCACCACCTTGCCGTTGTCGTCGATGTCGATCATGTCGGCCGAAGGAATCTTCGGCAAGCCAGGCATCGTCATGATGTCACCGCAGACCATGACCACGAACTCCGCACCGGCGGCGAGCCGCACCTCGCGGACGTTGACCATATGGCCCGAAGGCGCGCCCTTGAGGGACGGGTCCGTCGAGAACGAGTACTGCGTCTTGGCAACGCACACGGGGTAGTGCCCGTAGCCGCCTTCCTGCAACTGCTTGATCTGCGCGCGGACCTTCGAGTCCGCGGTGATGTCAGCGGCGCCATAGATCTTCGTGGCGATGGCCTTCATCTTGTCCCACAGCGGCAGCGACTCTTCGTACACGAACGTGTGCTTGCCCGGGTTCTTCTCGATGCTGTCAACCACGACGTGAGCGAGTTCCGCGGCACCAGCACCGCCCTCGGCCCAGTGACGAGCCAGAACCACCGGCGCGCCGTGCTTCGCCATGGCCTGCTTGAGCAACGCGACCTCGGCGTCGGTGTCCGTCGTGCGGTGATTGATGGCGATGATGCAAGGCAGGCCGTAGTGGTTGCGCACGTTGCTGACGTGACGCTCCAGGTTGACCATGCCCTTCTCGAGTGCCGCCAGGTTCTCGGAGCTCATTTCCTTCAGGTCGCAGCCGCCGTGGAACTTCAGCGCGCGGATGGTAGCGACCAGCACCACAGCCGAGGGGCTGATGCCGGACTTGCGGCACTTGATGTCGATGAACTTCTCGGCACCGAGATCCGCACCGAAGCCGGCCTCCGTGACGACGTAGTCACCGAGCTTCAGGGCCGTCTTGGTGGCGAGCACCGAGTTGCAGCCGTGAGCGATGTTGGCGAACGGGCCACCATGGATGAAGGCCGGGCTGTTCTCGAGCGTCTGCACGAGGTTCGGCTTCAGCGCTTCACGCAGCAGCACCGTCATGGCACCGTTGGCGTTCAGCTGGCGAGCACGCACCGGCTGCTGGTCGCGGGTGTAGCCCACAACGATGTTGCCGAGACGCTCCTTGAGGTCCTTGAGGCTGGTAGCCAGACAGAAGATGGCCATCACTTCGGAGGCGACGACGATGTCGAAGCCATCCTGACGCGGGAAGCCGTTGCCCGGGCCGCCAAGCGAGACGGTGATGTCGCGCAGGGCGCGGTCGTTCATGTCCATCACGCGCTTCCACGTAATGCGACGCACGTCGATGCCGAGCGCATTGCCGTGATGGATGTGGTTGTCGAGAAGCGCGGACAACAGATTGTTGGCAAGCGCGATGGCGTTGAAGTCGCCGGTGAAGTGGAGGTTGATGTCCTCCATCGGCACCACCTGCGCCATACCGCCGCCGGCAGCGCCACCCTTCATGCCGAACACGGGGCCGAGGCTCGGCTCGCGGAGGCAGATGACGGCCTTCTTGCCGATCTTGTTCAGTGCGTCACCGAGGCCGACGGTGGTCGTCGTCTTGCCTTCGCCGGCGGGCGTGGGGCTGATGGCCGTGACGAGGATGAGCTTGCCGTCCGGGCGCGAGGCCAAGCTGTCGACATACTCCAGCGAGATCTTCGCCTTGTACTTGCCGTACTGGTCCAGCGCGTCGCCAGGGATACCGAGCCGCGAGGCGACGTCGGTGATCGGGTTCATGGTGGCAGCCTGAGCAATCTCGATATCGGAACGCACGTAAGTCTCCCTTTTCCCCGGAGGGGGATGGATACAGTCGAAGATGGACGGCGAGTCTAATGGAGAAGGCTTACGGAAGCCAACGCGAATGCGTCATGGAGCGAAATGGAACGCGACTGATAAGGTCATGTTTCCAATGAAAAAATTTTCGTGACGCGCCAGTTTTTCTTGGCGCGTTTACAACGCCTTGACGACCTCGCCACCCTTCAGCACGGTATCCACGTGCTCGAGCACGGTGATGTCCGCCAACGGGTCGCCCTTCACCGCCACCAAGTCGCCGAAGCGCCCCGGCACCAAGGCGCCGACCCGGTCGTCCCAGGCCATCGCCTTGGCCGCCACCGACGTGGCTGACTGAATCGCCTGCATGGGCGTCATGCCGCGCTGGACCATGATGCGGAACTGCCGGGCGTTGAGGCCATTGGGGTAAACGGCCGCATCCGTCGCGAACACGATGGTGGCCCCCAACTGCACCGCGCGAGTAAAGGCCTGACGCTGCGCTTCGGTGGTGTCGATGTTCTTCTGCAGGAACTCCGCGGGCCAACCCTGCTTGCGGCCTTCGGTATCGATGTAATCGCCGTTGTAAACATCCATCGAGAGGGCCACGCCGTGCTCTTTCGCGAGCAGGATGCCTTCCTCGTCAATGAGCGAGGCGTGTTCGATGGTGTCCGCGCCGGCCAAGATGGCTTCCTTCACGGACCGCGCGCCATGCGCGTGCGCCGCCAGCTTCAAACCGTGCTTGTGCGCCACTTCCGCCACAGCACGAAGTTCCTCGGGCGTCATTTCCGGCGCACCGGGAATACCACCCAACGCCAGCACGGCGCCCGAAGCGATGCACTTCAGCACCGTGGCGCCATCCGCCACCAGAAGTTCCGCCTTGGCACGAAATTCATCGGGGCCGCGCGCCACGCCGCGACGCAAGCGGGCCAGCGGCGTCTTCGCCTTGGCCTTCGGAAAGCCCGGCAACAGCATGTCGCCACCACCGCCGGGAACCGTCAGGTAGGTGATGGACACTTGCATGCGTGGCCCGGGAATCTTGCCGCTGTCGATCTCATCGCGCATTTCACGGTCGAGGCCAGCAATGTACGTGCCCACATCGCGCACGGTGGTGAAGCCCGCCTCGAGCGTGGCTTTGCCATTGGGCCTGCCTATGGCCAGATGTTCTTCCGGAGAAAGACGCGGGTAGACAGTGAAGTCTGCGGTGTTCTGGGGAATGTCCGTGATGTGCGTATGCAAGTCGAGCATGCCGGGCAGGCAGGTCTGCGCGGAGAGGTCCAGCGTGCGAACACCCGGGGGCACAGTGACGGAAGAGCCAACCGCCACGATCTTGCCGCCCTCGATGAGCACGGTTTGGTCCAGCAGCGCGGTGGGTGACAGGCCATCAATGAGGCGCCCACAACGCACCGCCAACGACCCCGAAGCGGGACTGAGGACTGCAGGAGCGACAGCGGCTACTTCTGCCGCCGCACCCGCCACGCTCGAAGTCGCCAAGGCAACCAGCAACGGAATGGTCTTGAGCCCCGAACGAGCCAGCGTCGAAATTTCCATGCTCACTCCTTCTGGCTGGCGGCTTTGCCAGGTACTCCTCGAGTGTGCGTCGGAAACAGCGCAGCCGCAAATCCGGCGTGTCTGCTGTGAAAACCAACGCGGGGTCGAACGCGCCTGCGGCAATGCGCGACAATGGGCGACCTGGCCCACGGACCCCTACGATGAACGAGCGCCCCGAATCCCCGCCGCCCGCCGAAGCTGTTAGCGAAATGGCCACCGAAATTCTCGGCGAACCGCGCTTCAGGGGCACCCCGACCGACCGCGACGGCCGCCCGCGCACCATGCGGGAAGTGCGTTCGTTCGTGAAGCGTGGCGGCCGGGCCACCAATGCCCAACTGCGTGCCATCGAAGAAGGCTGGGCTACGCTCGGCGTTCCCGCCGCTGCCGTGGGGCCGGTACGCGCCGATGGCACACCCGCCGCTTCGGTACTGGTGGACCTTGGCACCTTGTTCGGCCGAACGGCACCGGTAACGCTCGAGATTGGTTTTGGCGATGGGGAGCAGTTGGCCACCTTGGCCGCACTCCACCCGGAGCGCGACTACTTGGGCGCAGAAGTGCACGAGCCTGGCGTGGGCCACTTGTTGCTGCGCGTAGAAGCGCTGGGCCTGACCAACGTGCGCGTAGCGCGCCACGATGCCGTGGAACTGCTACGCCACCAGTTGGCGCCAGGCAGCCTCGACGAGGTGCTCGTCTACTTCCCCGACCCTTGGCACAAGAAGCGCCACCACAAGCGGCGGCTTATTCAGCCACCGCTTGTGTCGCTGCTGCTGGAGCGTCTGCGCATCGGCGGTGTGTTCCGCCTCGCCACGGACTGGGAGCCTTATGCCCACCACATGCTGGAAGTGCTCAGCGCCGAGCCGCGTCTGCGCAATCGCTCAGCGGATGGCACCTTCATTCCGCGGCCGGCGGAACGCCCGGTGACTAAGTTCGAGCGTCGTGGCCACCGCCTCGGCCATGGCACGTGGGACCTGGCCTTCGAACGCATCGCCTAACCCATTTTGTAGGAGGGAGCTTGCTCCCGACTCTTTGTGGGAGGGAGCTTGCTCCCGACTCTTTGTAGGAGGGAGCTTGCTCCCGACTCTTTGTGTGCTCCACAATCCTTGTGGGAGGGAGCTTGCTCCCGACAGTCGCCTCTACAGCGGAGCGGCCTCTTCCAGCAACACCACCGCTGTTCCCTGAACTGCCACGGGCAGCGTCTTCAAATAGCGGCCAGCGCAGGGCCCTGCCACGCACTCGCCATCTTCGAAGCGGAACAAGGCGCCATGTGAAGCGCAGCGCAGCCAAGCCCCATCGGGCGTCGTGAATTTCCCCGGCGGGAAATCGAGGCGATGCCCCGCGTGCGGACAATGATTCACGTAGGCGCGAATTTCTCCAGCACGGCGCACAACCACGCCGCGCAACGGCCAATCGCCCTCGCCCACCGTGAACGGCATGGCACCGTCTTCAGGCAACTCCGCCACGTCCATCAGCCGAGTAGCACTCATGGCGCTGCCTGCATTCAAGCCTTCGCGCTGGTCGTCGCATTGGCCTCAGCAGCAGGCGTAGTGACAGCATCGGCCACCATGCCACGCCGCAACATCCACCAGAACAGCGCGATGCCCGGCAAGGCCACCACGGTAGTGATGACGTAGAAGCCGGCATAACCGTATTGGTCGATGAGCCCGCCGGCCGTGGTGCCGGTGAGCAAGCGGCCCACTACACTCGCCGCTGCCGAGATAAGCGCGTATTGCGAAGCGGTGTAACGCACATCGCACAGCGAAGAGAAGTAAGCAACGATGGCTACGCCGCCAATGCCACTGGCGATATTCTCGAACCCGATGGCGGCAGCCAACAACTCATTCGAGTGCCCCACGTTCGCGAGCACAGCGAATGACAGATTCGACACCGCCATGAGCCAGAGGCTCAACATCACACTAGTTCGTGGCCCCATGCGCTGATAAAGCACGCCACCGGCAAAAATGCCTACCAGATACGCCCAGAAGCCAAAGCCCACGTCGTAGACGGCAATTTCGTCATTGCTGAAACCGAGTTCGTCGAACAACAAGCGGAAGGTAAGGTTGGCCAGCGTGTCGCCAATCTTGTGCAGCAACACAAAAGTGACTAAGAGCCACGCGCCGCGACGACGCATGAACTCCAGCAAGGGCTCCACCACCGACTGCAGCACTTCGCGCACGCCCGTGCGGGCCGCAGCCACCACACGACGCGTCGGTTCGCCCAACCAAAGGCCCGTGCCCATCGCCGGCAACGCAAATGCCGCGCAGCACAAATACGCTGCCGCCCAGCCATGACGTGCTGCCACGATCAATGCCACTGCACCGGCCGCCGAAGAACCAATGCGCCAGCCATACTGCGACATGCCGGCACCGACACCCAATTGCTCGGGGGTCAGCTGCTCGATGCGATAGGCATCGATGACGATGTCGAAGGTGGCACCGGCAATAGCCACGAGAATGGCCGCCTGCGCCGTGGCCACGATGCTCTCGTGAGGGTCTACCAGCGCCAGATTGGCAATGGCGGCCATGACCAGCACACCACTGAGCAGCAGCCATGACACCCGTTGGCCCAATCGACCGAGCAAGGGCAAACGCACGCCGTCCACCATCCATGCCCACAACCACTTCAGGTTGTAAGCCAGAAAGGCCAGCGAGAAAGCCGTCACTGTCTTCTTGTCGATGCCATCTTGCGCAAGACGCGTGGTGAGCGTGGCGGCAATCAGCGCGAACGGCGCACCCGAAGACAAACCCAACAGGAAGGCGGCCATGGGCCCCCGCTCCGTATAAGGACGCACTCCCGCGAGCCAATCAGAACGCATGGTCGTACTCCATCAGCAAGGGCGCATGGTCCGAGAAGCGCTGGTCTTTGTAGATAGCCGCCGCCTTCGCGGTGGCGCCGACGCCAGGCGTAGTGATCTGGTAATCGATACGCCACCCGACGTTCTTTGCCCACGCTTGGCCGCGGTTCGACCACCAGGTGTATTCATCGGCGCTCTGGTTCACCACGCGAAACGCATCCACGAGGCCAATGCCGCCGAACAACTCGTCGAGCCAAGCACGCTCTTCCGGCAAGAAACCCGAGTTCTTCAGGTTGCCCTTCCAGTTCTTCAGGTCGATGGGCTTGTGGGCAATGTTCCAGTCGCCGCAGATAACATATTCACGGCCACTGGCGCGCATTTCGCGCAGCATGGGAAGGAAAGCCGCGAGGAACCGGAACTTCGATTCCTGCCGCTCGGGGCCGGAGGAACCGGAGGGCAGGTACAGCGACACGACCGAAAGATTGCCGAAGCGCGCCTCCAGATACCGACCCTCGCCATCGAACTCCGGCACACCAATGCCACGAATGACGGCATCGGGTTCGCGACGCGCAAATACTGCGGTACCGCTGTAACCCTTCTTTTCGGCATCGAAGTAGTAGCAGTGAAACCCCTCGGGCCGAAAGTTCGGGTGTTCGAGTTGGTGCTCTTGCGCCTTGGTCTCCTGGAGACAGACCACATCCGCTTGCTGACTGGGGAGCCAAGTGAATAGCCCTTTGGTGCAAGCCGAACGGATTCCATTGCAGTTCAGAGTTAGGATGCGCATAAATGTGATGATACAGGCAGAAATGCCCCCCTCGCTTCGCCATAATGGTCACCAAATGAGCACGCCTGCCTACAAGAGCGACTTCATCCACCTGTGTCTGGCGCAGTCCGTACTGCGTTTCGGCAGCTTCACGCTCAAGAGCGGCCGCCAGAGCCCCTACTTCTTCAATGCCGGCCTGTTCAGCAGTGGCAAGGCCATCGCTGCGCTCGGCCGTGCCTACGCGGCCGCCATTGCCGAAGCACGAGCCAGCGGCAGGCTGCAGTTCGACCTGCTGTTCGGGCCTGCCTACAAGGGCATCCCGTTGGTCACCGCCAGTGCAGCCGCGCTGGCAGACGGCCACGGCCTCGACTTCCCCTTCTGCTTCAACCGCAAGGAAGCCAAGGACCACGGCGAAGGCGGCAATATCGTGGGCGCTGCGCTCGCGGGCCGCGTCCTTATCGTCGACGACGTGATGACCGCCGGTACCGCCATTCGCGAGTCGGTGGGCATCATTCAGGCGGCTGGCGCTACGCCGGCCGGCGTGGTCATCGCCTTGGACCGTCAGGAACGCGGCACCGGCACTACTTCAGCGGTACAGGAAGTGGAGGCCACCGGCTTGCCGGTCATCAGCATCCTCACCTTGGCCGACCTCATCGAAGAACTGCGCGGGGGGCGCCTGCCCGCCCCGCCCGAAGCCCTACCCGCCATGGAAGCCTATCGTGAGCAGTACGGTGTCTAATTGCCGCTACACCGCCGCTATGCTGGGAGCACTGCTGTGCCTGCCAGTGGTAGCAGCGCGCGCCACGGATACGGGTGGACACACCATGTATCGCTGGCGCGATGCGCAAGGGCGCCTGCAGACCGGTGACAGCGTGCCGCCGGAATATTCTGCGCAGGACGTCGAAGTGCTGAACTCGCGCGGCGTGGTCACCGGTACACGCGAAGGCGCGCGCAGCCCCGCGCAACGGGCCGCCACTGAAAGCCGTCTGGCCAGCGAAGCCGCCGCGCATCAAGCAGTGCTACGCCAACGTCAGCGTGACCAGAACCTGCTGGCCACTTACCTCACCGTGGACGAAATCGTGTTGCTGCGCGACCGCCGCCTCGACCTAGTCGAAGGCCAACTGCGTGTTGCCACGCAATATCTGGAGTCGCTACGCGCGCGACTGGTGAAGTTGCAAGGTAATGCCGCGAACTTCCGCCCTTACAACGGCAAGACCACCGGCCCGGCGCTGCCGCCAGGCCTCGCAGAAGATCTCGTGCGCACCATGAACGATGTGCAGACGCAGGAACGGAACCTAGCGGTCAAGCACGAGGACTTCCGTCGCATCAGCAATGAATTCGCGCGGGACATTGCGCGCTTCCGGGAACTGAAGCGCCTGGAGAAGGACTACGGCCCGGGCGCCTATTTGCGCTTGGCGCCGGAAGCCGCCAGCAAGCGCTGAGCCACGGCGGACAGCAAGGCGGTCGGTCAGCACCGCCATTCAGCGCCATCAGGCAGCGCGACCCGTCAGCGCGACCCGTCAGCGCCCGGTGTGCCCGAAGCCGCCAGCGCCACGATCGGTGGCAGTGAACTCCGTCACTACTTCCAGCCCCACCTGCACCACCGGCACGACCACCAACTGCGCGATGCGCTCGCCAGGTGCCACCGTGAACGGGGCGTTGCCACGATTCCAGCAGGACACCATCAGCGGCCCTTGGTAGTCCGAATCGATAAGGCCGACCAGGTTGCCCAGCACGATGCCATGTTTGTGGCCGAGCCCCGACCGCGGCAGGATAACCGCCGCCAAGCCCGGGTCTTCTACCCAGATGGACAAGCCCGTAGGCAACAAATGCGTCGAGCCCGGCTCGATGACCAGTGGCGCTTCCACCATGGCCCGCAAGTCGAGCCCGGCGCTTCCCGCGGTGGCGTAAGCCGGCAGCGGAAACTCATTACCGAGGCGGGAGTCGAGCACCCGGACTTTCAGCGGACGCAAGCTCATGGCACCACCTGCATGCGACGATTGATGAGGGCAACGAGTTCGTCAGCCAACTGCCGCTTGTCCTGCAAGGCCAGGCGTTCGCCGCCTTCGGCCCACAGCACCAGCAATTCGTTCTCGTCGCGGTCGAAGCCCTTGCCACCACCGACTTGGTTGGCGGCAATCAGGTCGAGGTTCTTGCGGACGAGTTTGTCGCGCGCATGGCGTTCCACATCGCAGGTTTCCGCGGCGAAGCCCACCGTGAACGGCCGGTCTGCCACGGCCAGCGCTGCCACCGAAGCGAGAATGTCCGGAGCTCGGCGCAACTGCAGTTCCATGGTCTCGGCGCCTTTCTTGATCTTTTCCTGCGCACAGCAATCGGGGCGGTAGTCCGCCACCGCTGCGGCGGCAATGAACACATCCGTGCCGTGAATGACGCGGTGCACGGCATCGTGCATTTCCTGCGCGCTTTCCACTTCGATGCGGCGCACGCCAGCGGGCGGCGGTACACCCACCGGCCCGGACACGAGAATGACCTCGGCGCCGGCATCGCGCGCTGCTGCCGCCACGGCATAACCCATCTTGCCGCTGGAGCGGTTGGTGATGAAACGCACCGGATCGATGGGCTCGCGCGTGGGGCCAGCCGTAATGACGACCTTGCGGCCGGCCCAAGGGCGGGGCGCATCGGCAGAAGCCGGGCTGGGCAAAGTGCCCCAAACCGCGGCCGCCAGCGCTTCCGGTTCCACCATGCGCCCCGGACCGGTTTCACCACAGGCCTGTGCGCCCTCGGCGGGCCCGTGGACGACAATGCCGCGGCTGCGCAGCAAAGCTGCGTTGTCCTGCGTGGCGGCGTTGGCCCACATAAGCCGGTTCATGGCCGGGGCCACATGGATGGGCCGGTCCGTCGCCAGCAGCAACGTCGTCAGCAAATCGTCGGCCTGGCCCTGCGCCATGCGCGCCAGTAGGTCCGCCGTCGCGGGAGCGACCACGATGGCATCGGGCCAACGGGCCAGTTCGATGTGGCCCATGGCCGCTTCGGCAGCGTCATCCCACAGGCTGTCGCGGACCGGGCGCCCCGACAGCGCTTGGAAGGTAAGCGGCGTGATGAATTCCCGGGCGCCGGCGGTCATGACGACCTGCACCTCGGCACCGCGGGTAACGAATTGCCGAACCAACTCGGCAGCCTTGTAGGCGGCAATTCCACCGCTGACACCTACCAGTAGGCGCAGCGGACGAGGCGTGGCGGGAGGCGAGTCAGTTTGCATGGGGCCGATTGTCACCGTGCGCGGCGAGCACTGCAAATGGCGATGGGTACGGCTGCCATTCCCGGCAGCGATACCCTAAAGGGCGCCAACGCCAACGTACTGCGGGTCGAACGCGGGCCGGCTGAACACCTCGCGCAGCATGGGCTCGAACGTAGCGAGCGGCTCGGTGGGGTAGTCCGGGTCGAACGAGGTTTGGTCCCAGCGCTCGCAGAACGCCGCGCAAGATGCGAACCACGGGTGGTCGCGAAAGCGGTCGCGGGCGTGCCGGTTCTGGTCGTAGTGATGGGCGAAGTAGTAGGACTGGAACAGGCCATGCTGCTCGACAATCCACGTCACTTCCGGGCGCACGTACGGGCGAATAATGGCCGCTGCCAAAGAAGCATGGTCGAACGGCGACAGGTCGTCGCCTACGTCGTGTAACAGCGCCGCCACCACCATTTCCACGTCCGCACCATCGCGCCAGGCGCGGGTGGCCGTTTGCAGCGAATGCGTGTAGCGGTCGACCGGGTAGCCGGCCAGCCCGATGCGCAGCTTTTCCAGCCCCGCAATCAGGCGGTCCGGCAAGGTCACGAGATAGTCGTGCTCCAGCCGCTGCAGCAGCAAGTAATCCTCGCGCGTGCCGTCCTTCATCTGCCGGAAACCGACTGTTTCACTCATCGCCTAACTCCCACTGCAGATACTGCGCACTGGCTTTCGTTCGAAGTCTACCGCGGGCATCGGCTCTTTCCATCCGTAACTGGAACGATGACGCGGATATCCGGGGCTCCCGCGGCGGGACTACGCAAAATGCCCCCAACACGACAGCAATGCGCCTTGGTTTACCCGCTGCGGGCGGCGATGCTGCAGCCATGTCGCAACCACCACCCCCACTCGCCACCGCTTGGCTATCCACCGCCGCGTGGTCGCCCACCGCTTGGCCACCCGGGCCCCGCCCCCGCGAAAAACTGCTCCTGCAAGGTGCGGCGGCGCTGAACGAGGCCGAACTGCTCGCCCTGCTGCTGGGGCAAGGGGTGGCAGGCAGGCACGTGCTAGCCGTGGCCGGCGATTTGCTCCAAGGCTTCGGTTCGCTACGCGCCGTGCTCACCGCCCCCACGGAAACGCTATGCGCCCACCCCGGTGTAGGCGCCGCGCGCTACGCACGGCTACAAGCCGCGTTGGAACTGGCCCGGCGTCACCAGTTCGAGGCGCTGCGCGAAGGCCCGCTGCTCGCCAGCCCCCGTGCGGCGCGGGACTACCTCCGCGCCCAACTGCGCGACCGGGAACACGAGGTGTTCTGCTGTCTGCACCTCGACAACCGCCATCGCCTCATCGCCTTCGAGGAGCTGTTCCGCGGCACCATCGACGGCGCCAGCGTCCACCCGCGGGAAGTGGTGAAAAGCGCACTGGCCCGGCGTGCGGCCGCGGTCATCCTCGCCCACAACCACCCCTCCGGCATCGCCGAGCCCAGCCGGGCGGACGAGGCCATCACCCTGCGCCTGCGGGATGCCCTGGCGCTGGTGGACATCCGGGTGGTGGACCACCTCATCGTCGGCGGCCCGGACTGCACCAGCCTCGCGGAGCGGGGCTTGCTGCCCTGATGCGCGCCCGACCGTTCCCTGCCCGCCTAGGCAGCTGCCCGCCCCCGCGCCGTTGGCATTGGAAACTCTATTCAAAACAGCCACTTAAAACACCACCTTGCCGGCCACCCGGGCCACCTGAAAACGCCGCTTGCTTGCCGCCCCGGTTTTTGGCTTAATACGCGGCTCTTGAGCCGCCCGGCACCCGTTGGTGTGGGCGCAAGGTACGAGGAATCGACCATGTCCCGAGTCTGTCAGGTGACCGGTAAGCGCCCCGCCGTGGGCAACACCGTGTCCCACGCCAACAATCGCAAGCGCCGCCGCTTCCTGCCGAACCTGCACGAGCAGCGTTTCTGGCTGGAAACCGAAAAGCGCTGGGTCACGCTGCGTGTCTCTTCGAACGGTCTGCGCACCGTCGAGAAGCGCGGCATCGAGGCTGTCGTCGCGGATCTCCGCGCCGCCGGCGTCAAGGTCTGAGGTAAGCCGCCATGCGTGACAAAATCAAGCTGCTGTCCACCGCGGGCACGGGCCACTTCTACACCACCACGAAGAACAAGCGCCTCCATCCGGAAAAGATGGAAGTGTCCAAGTTCGACCCGAAGGCGCGCAAGCACGTCATCTACAAGGAAGCGAAGATCAAGTAATCTTCGCCCGGGGAAGGCGGGCTCCGCTCGCTTCACCCAGCCCTTGTGGGAGCGAACTTGCTCGCGACCTGCAGAAAAACCCGCCTTCCGGCGGGTTTTTTGTTTTGGGCTCTAGTGCGGACGTGCCGCTAGAATGCGTGCATGCCTGAACTCCCCGAAGTAGAAACCACCCGCCGCGGCATTGCGCCAGCTTTGGTGGGCGCCACACTAGTCGACGTGGTGGTGCGCGAACGCCGTCTGCGCTGGGCGCTGCCGGCAGGCTTCGAGGCCAGCCTGCGCGGTCAGCCACTGACCTCCGTGGGGCGGCGGGCGAAGTACCTGCTCATTGCCGGGCCTGGCGGCACGCTGCTGGCGCACCTTGGTATGTCAGGCAGCTTCCGGGTGGTGCCTCCCGGCACGCCTCTGCTCACCCACGACCACGTGGACCTGCTGACCGACCGCGGCCAAGTGGTGCGCTACAACGACCCGCGCCGCTTCGGCAGCCTGCACTGGGTGCAAGGCCCGGTGGAAGAACACCCACTCCTGCGCCATCTCGGCCCCGAACCGCTCTCCCCGGAGTTCACCGTCGATTGGCTGTGGGCGCAAACACGCACGCGCAGCATTGCCGTGAAGCCTTTCTTGATGATGCAAGCGGTGGTGGTGGGTGTGGGCAACATCTACGCCAGCGAATCGCTGTTTCGTGCCGGCATCAGCCCCGCGCGCGGCGCCTATCGCCTGAAGCGGGCCGAGGTGGAACGAATCGTGGCTTGCATCCGCGAAGTACTCGGCCAAGCGATTGGGGTGGGCGGCACCACGCTTCGCGACTATGTGAACGCCGAGGGCAAGCCCGGCTATTTCAAGCAGCAGTTGTTCGTTTACGAACGCGCCGGGGAGCCTTGCCGGCGCTGCGAGACGCCCATCCGTCAGCGCGTGCAGGCACAGCGGTCCACCTATTGGTGCCCTAACTGCCAGAAGTAAGCGGCGCCCTCAGGCGCAGCGCGCGCGCAACTCCGCATCCACGAATGGATGCACGAACTGGCTGGTGTCGCCGCGCAGTACAGCAATTTCGCGCACCAGCGTGGACGAGATGAAGCTGAACTGCTCTTGCGGGGTGAGAAACACCGTTTCCACCTCGCGCGTCAGATGGCGCGACATATTCGCCAACTGGAACTCGAACTCGAAGTCCGACACGGCGCG
>CALQLF020000060.1 GCA_943331345.2 Candidatus Planktophila lacus
CAGCGCGGCGGCCCTTCCACTGGCATGCCTACGCGCACGCAGCAATCCGATGTTCTGCTGTGCGCCTACGCTTCGCACGGCGACACGCGGCATGTGCTGCTGTTCCCCGAAGATCCGCACGAGTGCTTCGAGCTGACGGCGCAGGCTTTTGACCTGGCCGAGCGCCTGCAAACGCCGGTGTTCTTGATGACCGATCTCGATATCGGCATGAACGAGCGTCTGAGCGCTCCCTTCCGTTGGGATGAGAACCGCCGCTACGACCGCGGCAAGGTGATGACTGCTGCCGAACTCGACGCCGGCAAGCTGTTTGCGCGCTACCAAGACGTGGATGGCGACGGCATTCCTTGGCGCACCATTCCGGCAACGCATCCGAGCAAGGGCGCGTACTTCACCCGCGGCAGTACACGCAATGCGCAGGCGAAGTACAGCGAAGTGGGCTCCGACTACGTCTACAACCTCGAGCGCTTGCGCCGAAAGTTCAACACGGCCAAGGAGCTAGTGCCGCAGCCGGTCATAACGCCGGCCGCCAAGCCGACACGTACCGGTGTTCTCTTCTACGGCAGTACCAGCCCGGCCATGGCCGAGGCGCTGGCCATGCTGCAGGCGGAAGGTGTGCATGTGGATGCCCTACGCGTTCGCGCTTTCCCGTTCTCTTCGCAGGTAGATGCTTTTATCGAGGCCCACGACACGGTGTTTGTGGTGGAGCAGAACGAAAGCGCCCAGTTGCGTACGCTGCTCATCAATGAAGGCGATTATTCGCCCAAGAAACTGGTGAAGGTGCTGCACTACGACGGTACGCCCATCACCGCGCGTTTCATTGCGGGCGCCATTCGCGCAGCTGGCGGTGCAGCCAAGCTTGCTCCCCAACAGAGCCACGGGTAAAGCCATGACTTATCTCGCCAAACCTCGTCTCCTTGCCGATGTTCAGCCGCGCAACGCCATCGGTTTCACCAAGCGTGACTACGAAGGCGCCATCTCCACGCTTTGTGCGGGCTGTGGCCACGACTCCGTCAGCGCCGCCATCGTGCAGGCTTTTTACGAACTGGATATCGAGCCGCACCGCGTGGCGAAGATGTCGGGCATTGGGTGTTCTTCCAAGACGCCAGACTATTTTCTCGGCGCTTCGCACGGCTTCAATTCCGTGCACGGCCGCATGCCTTCGGTGGCTACGGGCGCTTCGCTGGCCAATCGAGAGCTGACGCTCATCGGTATTTCCGGCGACGGCGACTCCGCGTCTATCGGTATTGGGCAGTTCGCTCATGCCATGCGGCGTGGCTTGAACATTGCCTATATCGTCGAGAACAACGGCGTGTATGGCCTGACGAAAGGCCAATTTTCTGCCACGGCAGACAAGGGCTCGAAGAGCAAGAAGGGGGTGCTGAACGCCGATGCGCCCATCGACTTGGTGGCGCTGGCGCTGCAACTGGGCGCTACGTATGTGGCCCGCAGCTTTTCGGGCGACAAGGACCAGCTGGTGCCGCTCATCAAGGGCGCGCTACGGCACCAGGGTGCGGCGTTCATTGATGTCATCAGCCCCTGCGTCACTTTCAACAACCATGCCGGTTCTACCAAGAGCTACGACTACGTGCGCGAGCACAACGAGGCGGTGAACCGCATCGAGGTCATTCAGCCGCGCCACGAGATAACCACCGAATACGAGCCGGGCAGCGTGCGGCGCGTGATGCAGCACGACGGCACAGCGCTCATGCTGCGCAAGCTGGGGCTGGACTACGACCCCACCGACCGCAACCGTGCAATGAACCAACTGCACGAGTGGAACGCCAAGGGTGAAATTCTGACCGGGCTGCTGTTTGTGGAGGAGGGCGCAGACGACTTGCACCACCACCTGAACACGGTGGCGAAGCCGCTGAACCAGCTGACGCAAGCTGAGCTCTGCCCGGGCCAGGCCGTGCTGGACAAGCTGAACGCCGCGTTGCGGTAAGCAACGCCAATTCGTATTGGGCGATATCGACGCAATTAGGCTGTCGCCTATTTTCCACTGAGATTTCGGCTGCTAATTTCCCGCTTCCTCCAATTCCGGGGCGTGAAATCGGTTTCGCGACTTGACGTCCCTCCCAAAATGGGAGATTCTGATTGTGCGGGTCATTTCCAAAGGCACCCTTCAGCGGTTCTGGGAATCGCCCGGTGGCGCGAGTGCGCGTGGCCCGCTGCAAAGCTGGCATGACGAAGCGACCAAAGCAAAGTGGCGCACGCCGCAGGACATCAAGCGGGATTTTGTTCACGCCAGTTTTTGTGCGAGGAACCGCGTCGTGTTCAATGTCGGTGGCAACAAGTACCGGTTGGTAGTCGAGGTCCAGTATCAGGCTGGCATTGTTTGGGTGAAATTCGTTGGAACGCATTCGGCGTATGACGCCATCGACGTGGAGACGGTCAATGATTATTAAGCCTATCCGCAACGACGACGACTTGCGCATGGCGTTCCTGCGCCTCGAACAGATTTTTCAAGCTCCTGAAGGCAGCGCGGAGGCGGATGAGCGCGAGGTGTTAGTCACCTTGGTGGAAGTCTACGAAAGCAAGCGGTTCCCGGTGGCCGCGGCTGACCCAGTGGAAGCCATCAAGTTCCGAATGGAGCAGCAAGGGCTGACGCCGCGCGATTTGGAGCGCTATATCGGCCCCAGTGGACGGGTTTCCGAGGTGCTGAATCGCAAGCGCTCGCTCAGCTTGCGCATGATCAAGCGGTTACACGAGGGACTAAGTATTCCCTATGAAACCCTACTCGTGGGAATCAGGTAGGAGCGCCTCGGGCGGGAACGATCAGCACGCGGCTATTGCCGATGTGCGTTTCCAGCCGGGTGCGGATGCGGTCCATGGTTTCCTGGACAGTGCCGAAGGGAAGCTCCGGGCGGAACTCCAGAAACACTTCCAAGTACACCACGTTGCCCGAGCGCCGTGAACGAATGCCGTGAATCTGTTCGTAGTCGTCGAAGAACACGGCGAGTTCACGCAACACCACCAGCTGCGAGGTTTCCTCAAGCGTCTTGTCGCTAAGGTCGCCGACCACATGCGCCAAGCTGCCGTAGACCTTCACCAGTAGCGCAATGCCGAAGCCGGAGGCGACGAGTGGGTCGAGGTAGAGCGCCCAAGCCTGCCCCGGGAAGAGCTTGCCGGCTACCAGCGTGGCGATAATGCCGAAGTCGCCCACCATGGCAATGCGATAGGTGAGCATCTTCGACTTCAGCATGGGCGAGGGGCGCTGGGCGTGTTCCCGCGCGAGCGCGCCGTACATGATGAACTGCGAGATGAAACCAGCCACGGTGATGGCCACGGCGATGCCGATGCTGTCCAGCGCGTGCGGGTCTTGGAAGCGTTCGTACGCTTCCATGAGGATGAAGCAACCGGTAATGAACAGCACTACTTCCAAAGCGATGGTGAGCAGGCTTTCGATGCGGCCCAGGCCGAAGTCGAATTCGTGCCGGCGGTTCTGCATGCGGCGCAGCATGAGCCACACGCCGAGCGTGGCCAGCGTTTCCACGGCCTCCTTGGCGGAGTCGGCGTAGAGCGTTAGCGAGCTGGCAATGAAGGCCGCGGTGAGGTTGCCGCTGACCACCAGGATTTCCTGAAAGACGCACCAGCCCAGAAGGCGGCCGGTAGCGGCGTCGGCTGGGGGATGGTCGTGGTCGTCGCTGTGGGTGGACACGAGGGGCACTCTCTAGCGCAATGGTGACGAGCAAAAACCGATTATAGGGGCTAAGCCCTGCCTCTTAGGGCAGCGTTTGCGGCCGCCCGCTGTAACCGGCGGCTTTGCGCAGGGCGTCGGCGTCCAGCAGCTTGCCGGCTAGCATCACGAGGCGCGTTTGACGTAGCGCGCCCAGCTGTTTCGACGGGTCGCCCTCCACCAGCACCAGGTCCGCGGTCTTGCCTTCCACAATGGAGCCGGTAGTGGCGTCCACGCCGAGCATACGAGCAGGCACGATGGTGGCGGCGGCTATGGCGTCGGCCGCGGAAAGCCCGGCCTGTTGGTAGATTTCCAGTTCGTGCACCAGTTCGAGGCCGCCGCCGTCCGTGCCGGCGACGATGGGCACGCCAGCACGGTGCATGCGGCCTAGCAATTCCACCATCTTCGCCCAGCTGCGGCGGTAGTCCGCGCGCGTCAGGCCTTCCGGTACTTGAAAGCCGCCGCTGCGAAACCCGCGTTCCGTCGCCGCCGGCAGCGTGCCGACAAACGGGGCGTAGCTGGCGGACAGTTCCCCGTTCTCCGGAACGTAGATGCTTTCGAAGGCCACCATGGTCGGGTCCGAATAGACGCCCTTGGCTGCCATCGTCTCGACAATCGCTTTCATGGGGCCGGCGTCGAGGTCGAAGTCCTTCGCGTAGCGGCCCGGTGCCTCGAACCGCAGGATGCCGTTGTCGTTGGGCAGCACGCTGGCGGGCACGCCCTCCATGGCAATCCAATTGATATGCGTCACTTCGTCGTAGCCCGCACGGATGGCTTCCAGCGGGCGGATGCCAGCCGGGATGTGCCCGTGCACGTGCAAGCCCAGCCGGTGTGCTTCGGCAATGGCGTTCACCAGCCATTCCGGCTTGAACGTGCCGTAGAACTTCACGCCATAGAAGCCCTTCGCCTTGGCGCCACGCACGTGTTCCAGTGCCGAAGCCTCGCTGTTCGCCACATTCGCCATCTGCGCAGTGAATGGGCCGCGGCCGTCAATCAGCGAGGACGGATAAACGTTCGGTGACAGCAGTTCGCCCTTGGCTATGCGGGCACGACGATCCAGCGTTTGGCGGTCGTCGTTGCCAGGGTCACGGACCGACGTGACACCGAGTGATAGCTCCGACAGGCCGGTGTAGTCATCGCCCACGTGCATGTGCACATCCCACAGGCCGGGCAGCAGCGTCTTGCCGCGCCCGTCGATGGTCTGTGCGTTCTTGGGTACCTTCACTTTCGCCGCTGGCCCTGCCGCCACAATGCGGCCGGCATCCACGACTACCGTCTGGTCCACGAGAAACAAGCGGTGGTCCGCGTCGAAGGTTTGCACATGCGTGAACGCCACCGGCGTGGTGGGCTGCGTGACGAGCGACTTCGCCAGTTCCGGCATACGCGCGGCCAGTGCCTTTGTCTGCGCCTCTTCCAAGCGTGTTTGGTCCGCTACATAAGCTTCCGGCAACCAAGCCAGCCCACCGGCCACACCGAAGAACTTGCCGTTCGAATCGGCCCACATGGGGAACGGCGTGGTGCCGAGGCCGGACACCGCCCACGCGGTAACCGTTTGTGCGGTAGCACCGCTTCCGACTTCCAGACTCACGAGCTTTTCGGCGGTAGCGGTGCCCGCCGGTAGCAAGGCCAGCGTGTGGTTCGGCTGCTGCAGCAAGGTTTCCAGAAACCACGCGTTGGTGGCGCCCGTGGGCCCGCCGAGCGTCAGATAAAAGCGCCCGGCGGTGTTGTCCGCAGTGCCGGCATCCGTGGGGCTCTTCCACTGCGCTTTGCCGCCAGCTAGCGTGAAGGTTTCCGTGGCGTCGCCGCTGGGCGTCACGCCATGGATGGCGATATTCACCGGCAGCCCATTGGCACCGTTCTGCCCCAGCAAGTCCGTGTCCGTCACCATGCCGCGCAGGTTCCAAGTGTCGCGGCCCGCCCAGCCGCCATCGGCGGTGCGCCACACCCAGCTGTCCCCGTGCTTGCCACCGGTGGAGTGGATGACGAAGTGCTGTGCGTTAGGGGGTGGGGTGAGGAGGGCGGTACTCGCAGCCTTGGTGGAAGCCACCTCGCCTTCGGCGCTTGCCGTTGGCACGGGTGCCGCCACTACGCAGGCCGCAACGAGGAAAGTGGCAAGAGCGCGGTTCAAGTTCATGGAGCGGACCCGATGGCAAGCGATGCCAGTTAAGGTGCCTCAGTGTGGGTGCGCTTGCAACACTGGGTAATAGCTTCCTATCTGAATCTATTGGTCAGCGAGTTTTCGAAAAGCGCCTTCGAAAGAACTCATGAATTCGCGGCCGGCTTTGACTTGCTTCAGTGACTCGGAAGGGCAGGGTGTAAGAAGGTAGCCTTCACCGGCTTCCGATACCTCCAGACAGTCCCCCGGCCCAAGCTTCATGCTTTCCAGTAATTCCTTCGGAAGGATGACGCCAAGCTCGGAGTCTATTTCGATCAAATTCAGTAGGGCCATGATGTATATATCCCAAGTTTCTTCAGTCAAGTGACGCCACGCCTCAGTCTAACTCCGCCCGGTGTACCCTTTCCCCATGAATACCCGCCCCGAAGACACTTGGAACCGCCGCTATGCTGCGGCAGGCTTTTACTACGGCACAGCGCCCAACGATTTCCTGCGGGAGGTAGAGCCCGTGCTGCCGCGTCAGGGCCAGGTGCTATGCCTCGGCGAGGGCGAGGGGCGCAACGCGGTGTTCCTAGCGCAGTGCGGCCATACGGTGTCGGCCATGGACCAGTCCGCGGTGGGGTTGGAGAAGGCGCAGCTTTTGGCGCGAGAGCAGGGCGTGCGCCTTGCTACGCACGTGGCGGACTTGGAAACCTGGGACCTTGGTAGTGCAGCGCCCGTTGGTGGATGGGACGCGATCGTGTCTATCTGGTGCCACATGCCGGTGGCCGTTCGGCCCGCGCTGCACCAGCGCATTGTGGCTGCCTTGAAGCCGGGCGGCGTGTTCGTGCTGGAAGCTTATCGCCCTGAACAACTGCGCTATGGCACAGGTGGGCCGCCTACAGTGGACTTGTTGCCAACACTCGCCGAACTGCAGCACGACTTCGCGGGTTTGGAACTGCTGATTGCCAGTGCGCCTGAGCGCGACGTGCGTGAAGGCAAGGGCCACGACGGCATGAGTGCCGTGGTGCAGGTGTTGGCGCGCAAGCGCTAAGCAATACTAATTCGCTACCTGGCGGTATGGCGCGGCAGCCGCAGCAACCACGCCAGCCCCAGCGCGATGGAAAGCGCGGACCCCAGCAACACGCCTGTGCGCACCATCTGGTCGTATTCGCCGTTGGGGAAGGCCAGTGAGCCGATAAACAAGCTCATGGTGAACCCAATACCCGTGAGCACGGAGGCGCCGTAGAGCACTTGCCAGTTCGCACCAGCCGGCGCTGTGCACCAGCCACTGCGGATGGCGATGAAGCAGGCACCGAACACCCCAGCTTGCTTACCGATGAACAACCCCAGTGCTGTGCCCAGCGTGACCGGATGCAACACGGTGCTTAGGCCTATGCCAGACAAGGCCACACCGGCGTTGGCTAGGGCGAACAGCGGAAGAATGCCGAACGTGACCCACGGGTGCAGCGCATGTTCCAAGTGTCGCGCCGGCGATGAAGCCTTGCCGCGTAGCGGAATGACCATGCCCGTGAACACGCCGGCCAGCGTGGCGTGCACGCCGGACTTCAACACGCAAAGCCACAGCAGCGCGCCGCACGCCAAATACGGTAGTAACCGCGTGACGCCGTAGCGGTTCAAGAGCAGCAAGGCGCCGGCGCAAAGCGCGCCCAAGCCCAAGGCGAGCCAGGAAAGGCCAGACGTGAATAGCACGGCGATGAGAACGATGGCCCCGAGGTCATCGATGATGGCCAAGCCAAGCAGAAACGCACGGATGGAAGCGGGGACACGCGTTCTGACGACGGCCAAGATGCCCAGAGTGAACGCGATGTCCGTGGCTGCAGGAATGGGCCACCCCTTGGCGGTGGCTGCCGAACTGGCATTCACCCATGCGTACACCGCCGCCGGCGCCAACATGCCGCCAATGGCGGCTACCAGCGGCAACCGCGCACGGCTGGCGCCCGCCAGTTCGCCTTGCACCAGTTCGCGTTTGATTTCGAGGCCGACCAGCAGGAAGAACACGGCCATCAGGCCGTCGTTGATCCAGTGCAGCAGCGTTTTTTCCAATACCAGCGGCGAGAAGCCAATGGCGATATCGGCTTCGAGTAGCGCGCGGTACGCGCCCGCGAGTGGCGAATTGGCGACAAGCAAAGCCAGTGCGGTGGCGATGGCCAGAACGAGGACCGCTTGGCGGTCGGTGTTGGCAGGGCTGAGGTTGGACACTGGGCTGAACGCTAACACGCAGTCGTTTGAGCGTTACCGCTCGCCGCACTAATTCTCAGCATCTCTCCAACCAGACCATCGGGTTGCCAATCTACTTCGAGCAGTGGCAACGCCACGGCATGTTCGGCAGCAGCGCGGTCCACGCCGAGAGACAAAAGAATGCGCAGCGTGAGCTGCTCTGGAAAGTCCGGGATACTCGGCCCGAGCATCATGAGTTGTATGCCACCCCGCGTGGGCCCGACGATGAGATTGGCCGCGACGGAGCGATGCATCTTGTCGAAGGTACCCTGCTCCGTCGCCAACTCCACATCACGCTGGAGGTTCCCGAGGAACGTGCTTGCGGATTGGACGATGGGCCAACCGGACTGCATCATCAACTTGCCGCACAGCGGCGCCCTGCGGCTGAAATGCAGTAAGAACCTGATCACCGTAGCAATTCGAGTGGCTCCGTCCGGAATGCCAACAATCAAGCGGTCCGCAGCCGGCGCCATGTCTTCCGCCAGTTTCGTCAACAGCGCAAGAAAGACCTGATCAAGCGAATCGAAATAGGAATAGAACGTGCCTCGAGAGACGTTCGCTTGGCTGATGACGTCGTTGATGGAGATTTCGCTCGGCAGCTTTTTCGACAGCAATTCCAGCGCGACCAAAAAAAGGCGCCTCTCCATCTCGGCGCGTCGTCGTGCCGCCACGGTCTTGCGGTGATCAACGCCTTTCTCCGGACTGTCATGCATGGACTGCGGACCTGCGGTGTTTTACATAAAGTCGGGATTTTGACGTCAACAATAGCCGCGATACACTTTTCATAATGAACAGTTGTTTATTCAGTAAACAGCCGTCAATTCTGGGTCCCGTAAAGCGTTTCCTACAACCTTGTTTCAGGAGTCTGCGCCATGCGGCTGCAATCGAAGAAGTCATTTTATCGTCTGCTGGTCTTGATGTCCGCTATCGGCAGCAGCCTGCTTCTGGGGGCACCCATTGCCATGGCCGACCAGAAAGGCGACCAGCGTAATGCCGGGCCGGAATTCTTCATCACGCCGGGTACCGGCACGGGCACCGCCGTTCCCGCCAGAAACCAGCACTTGCTGTGTCTCTCGGCCATTCCCCTAGCGCCGTCCGACATCAACCTGACGGCCACGACCACGCCGTGGGTTCAGGGCAATAAAGTGAATGCGTCCAAAATTCCGTTCGTCGAAGGGACTGTGGATTGGAACAAGGTGCCGGGCGCGCACCCGGAGTTCCGCACTTGGGTAGAAGATGGCCAGCGCCACTTCAAGGGCAATGGCATTCCGAACCACCCCACCGGTGTGTTCCCCGTGCAGCCCGGCACGGCCGCTTACGACTACTACGCGGCGGCGCCTGCGCCTGGCTATTCGAGTGCCGCGGCCATTCCCATTGGCCCCTATGACCTCGACGTTACCGTTCCGGCGAACCCGGTGTACTCCGAAACGCCCAGCTGCATTTCCAACTTGGTGACTGGCGTGGTGACGCAGACCGGCGCGGTTTGGCACGCGAACATTGCCTACGCCGGCGTTTGGGTGGACCCCATTGCGGCGCTGCCGGTCGACAAGTGCTGGGGCCACCCGTACGAAAAGCAGTACCATTACCATGGCTATTCGTGGAAGTGCTTCCCCCGCCAAGGCGATGCTGAAAAGCATTCGCCGCTGTTTGGCTATGCCATGGACGGCTTTGGCGTTTACGGGCCACGCGGAGATGAGGGCAAGTGGCTTCGCAACGCAGACCTGGACGAGTGCCATGGCCACGTGGGGCGAATCGAGTGGGACGGCAAGTGGACGACCATGTACCACTACCACTTGAACAACGAATACCCGTATGGCCCCGGGTGCTACCGCGGCAAGCCTGGAACGGCGGTGAGCCACGGCAACCATTCCCACGGCTTCCCGGCAGCGAAGACGGTGGACCCGGCAGCTTCGACGGACATCTACGGCAACACGCTGCACTAGTTCGGCAGCTGGGCGGGGCGCGTAAGGCGCGCCCTGCTTTTCCGGGGCGCGGCGCGTATGGGGCGTGCAGCAGGCCCTTAGCATCCTCGAAGGAGTGGTAGCTCATTTTTTGCTACGCTGTAATCTCGTCAGCCGGACATGGATTGGAGCGAAAAAATTAGCGGAAAGCTCGACGTTTCGCTGCTGGCTAATGCGGTGATGCGCTTGGAAGAGGGTCTCTTCCGGTACACGAAGGACATCAGCGATACGCAGGTTCGGGATGGCCTCGTTCATCGCCTGAAAGTTACCTACGAGATTAGCCTCAAACTGCTGAAGCGCTACCTTGAAGCGATATCGGCGACCCCTGAACAGTTCGATGCCATGGCTTTTGCCGATCTTATTCGGTCTGGTAGTGAACAAGGCTTGTTGCTTGGCGACTGGACGAAGTGGCGCGCTTATCGCGAGATGCGCAGCAAGACCAGCCACACCTACGACGAGGAAACTGCCATCGAGGTGGTGCGGGGAATTCCCACGTTCCTCGAAGAGGCGCGTTACTTGCTGACGCAACTGCAAGAGCGAAACGGTTAGCGGCATGGCCGAGCAGCCCCGCGTCGATATAAGCCCGCAGAACTGGCAGATAGTTCGCGGCATCCTGCAGCAACATGTACCCGAACTTGAGGTTTGGGCTTTCGGTTCGCGTGCGCAATGGACTGCCAAGCCATTTTCCGATCTCGATATCGCCATCATCGGTAGCGAGAAGCTTGGTTTGGGTCTCGTGGCCGAAGTGCGAGAAGCGTTCCAAGAGTCGGCGCTGCCGTTCAAGGTGGACATCGTCGACTGGGCAGCCACGGACGAACGCTTCCGCAAGATTATCGAGCAGTGCGCGGTAGTGCTTCAGGAAGGCAAGGTCAGGGACTGAAGCTGGCTGTCCGTGAAGTTCGACTTCTTCATGCAGACCGCCGGTCTGGCGGGGGGATTACCCGGGTATCCGACGGGCGCACCGCGCCACATTGGGTGTGAATGGGTGTCAATTTGGAATCGAGAGCTGTGATTTAATTCCCGAACGGGAAGTATCCATTGCGCCTAGCCCGGTTGTGACTGATAATTTCCCGAACGGGAAGTTTTATAAGCCATGACATCCATTCGATCACCTCAACACCTCGGCGATGCACTACGTACCGCTCGCAAGCAGCTCGGGCTGACCCAGCCCCAGTTGGCCCTGGCGGCTGGGGTGGGTGTGCGCTTCATTGTCGATCTTGAAGCAGGCAAACCCACCTTACGACTGGAAAACGTACTGCGGGTCATTGATGCCTTGGGTGGAGAGGTCCAGTTGAGCGGGTTGCCATCATCCGTGGTCAACGAGTAACGCGAGGATGGCAACCGTGGCGCATGAGCTAGAAGTTTGGCTTTTTGCCGAACGTGTCGGCACGTTGGCACTGGTCGATGGGCGGCTAAACTTTTGCTACGCCCCAGATTGGCTGTCACACAAAGACGTAGTTGCCTTGTCCGCGTCGCTGCCCTTGCAAGCGGAGCCGTTCGACGATCGCAAAACGCGTCCCTTCTTTTCTGGTCTTCTACCCGAAGGGCAGATGCGCCGCCTGATTGCGCAGCAGTTTCAGGTGTCTGGCCAGAACGACTTTGCGCTGCTGGATCATATCGGTGGTGAATGTGCCGGGGCTGTGACCTTCCTCGAGCCGGGGCAGACTTTGCCTGTTTCGACAGGCGGCGATGACGTTCAATGGCTGAGCGACGAGGAAGTCGTGGCCATCCTGGACGAATTGCCGCGTCGCCCCATGTTGGCAGGCAAAGATGGCTTGCGGCTTTCTTTGGCTGGTGCCCAAGACAAACTTCCGGTGGTGTTTGATGGTGCGCGCATCGGGCTGCCCCTCAATGGCGTGCCTAGCACCCATATCCTGAAACTGGTCATCCACGCCGTTGAAGACAGCGTGATCAACGAAGGATTTTGCATGGCACTGGCTGAGGCCATGCAGCTCAAGCCAGCGAAATCAAAAATCCACCACGTATTGGATCGTTCTTTTCTACTGGTTGAGCGCTACGACCGACTGATCGATGCCTACGGGCACCGGCAACGGCTTCATCAAGAGGACTTTTGCCAGGCACTAAGCGTAGTGCCAGAAATGAAGTACCAGAATGAAGGTGGTCCAGATCTGGCGCAGTGTTTTGCTTTGGTGCGCAGTGCGACGCGCCCCAGTGCACCGCAAATCCTGCGACTGCTCGACTACGTAATCTTCAATGCGCTGATTGGCAATCATGATGCGCACGCCAAGAATTTCTCTCTGCTGTACTCAGGCAAGGCAGCCGTTCTGGCACCGCTTTACGACACGCTCTCGACGGCGGTGTATCCAACACTGACGCAGAAGATGGCGATGAAAATCGGCAGCAAGTACAAGTTCAGCGAAGTCCAGACGCGGCACTGGGAGCAGTTCGCCGAAGGCGTCGGCTTTACCAAGGCGCAGGCCAAACGGCGCATTCTGGAATTGGCAAAGTTACTGCCAGCCACGGCGCGCAAGCTCCAGTCTGACCCCGGACATGGTTTTGCTGGCAACGCCGTGGTTGAGCAAATTAACACCTTGATTCAGCAACGCTGTGCCCTGACGATTCAGCGTTTCACCGACCCAGCCGCCTAAAATAGCGCAGCCTGCACGGCCATGCGTGCGGCACGTGGCCTCGAGTAATGGGCCCACACACATGAGCAGACTGGAGGGGCTGCGCTTGGTGGCCAAGCCAGCGCGTTGCAGCAACACGCCCATCCACAAGCGGCGGGCCAATGTCATGCGCGCGCTGGATGAGCAGATTCGCTTGGCCGAGCGGATGCAGGCGGGTGAACGCTACACGCCCACCGTGCCACGCTGGGAAATCGACCCCGCTACGGGTGAACGGCGGCGTATCGAATGGCCACGCAGGCTCTACGCGTGGTTCTGGCAGGTGGATGGCAGCGAGTGGTTCGTGACCCTGCGCTATGGCAATCGCTGCATCGAGCTCGCACGGGGACGTAAGGCCGTGCAGGTGGAATCACTAGAGGAGGTTGTGGCCACACTGAAAACGCTAAGGGCTGCTGCCAGTGAAGGCGAGTTCGACGCGGGGCTGGAAAGCGCCAGTCGCGCCATTCACGCGAGGTTCAGGGCCTGAAGCGGTAAAAGGTTTGACGGTTGGGCGAGAAATCATCCCCACAGCGCAAAACTGCACTGCAAATACGACAGGTATCTCGATTACGGTCAAATCATCTACCCCAATCAGGGGGTATCCCTGTGCGCCACTCGGGTGCATGATTTGGCAAAAGCTGGGTACACCAGCGGCAGGGGATAGACGATGAACAAGCAAATCGCGTGGATTGCAGCGTTGGCGTTGGCCGCGTCTGGCTCTGCTGCCGAAGCACAGACCATTACAACCGTTGCGGGTGGGGCTCCTTATTCAGTCGCCAATGGTACTTCCGTGCCTTTGGGAGACCCTTGGCCCGTTAATGTCGCGCCGGATGGAACCGTGTATTTCGGGTACTCCGCTACAATCTATTCGTTCTCGCCTACAACAGGAACTATGCGGCGAGTGGCCGGAGATGGCGTCGTTGGTAACAGCGGCGACGGTGGCCTTGCAACCGCCGCGAGATTCTTCCGGCTATCGGGATTGGCGACCGATGGCGCGGGCAACTTGTATGTTTCGGACTTCAATGCACACGTCATACGAAAAATCGCAAGAAATGGAACAATTTCGACGATTGCGGGGACGGGAACGCGGGGGTCGAGTGCTGACAACGTGCCCGCACGCAAGGCTGCAATCAACGGCCCAATCTTCGTTTCTGCGACTCCTGCGGGAGTGGTGTACGTATGCGATTACTATAACGGAGTAGTACGCAAAATACAGAATGGTCTAATTAGTACCGTTCGTGGAACGGAAGGTTCATATCCTCTCGCCGCAGCTATGGATAGGAACGGTAATCTCTATTACATAGACGATAGCTACGAATGGACTGGCCGGTATCCGAAAAATATTTTGATGAAGTTGACGCCAGGTAGCACCACGCCCGTTCACGTGGCGGATTTGAACACATTCAGTGCCGCTGAAGGCATGTCATTCGATAGGCTAGGAAATATTTACACTGCTGATTACCGAAATCACGTCATTCTACAAATTTCTCCTGCTGGGGTCGTGGCCGTTGTTGCCGGAAAGCCTGGTGTAAGACAAGAGAGCGCCGACGGGGTTGCTTCGACAAACGCAACATTGAACGAGCCTTGGGATGTTGCTGTTTCGTCAAATGGGACCATTTATTTCACTGAGGGACAAACGCACTCGATTCGGTCGTTTCGTATTGGGGGCGTACTTCAGACCGTTGCGGGAAATCGCGGCGTGGGTGATGGCGGTTCTGCTATCCAACCTGTATTCAATTATCGTAGGCAAGGGTCTGTTGTTGATTCTGCTGGGAACATTTACATCGCTGCAGACTTCAGAATAAGAAAAGTCACTGCACGTACAGGAATCATATCGACTATTGCCGGCAGTAACATTCCTGCGACATCTATCCTCGGTGGTTATTCGACGGTTGCTAATATTGGTGTTCCATCGCGGATGGTCATCTCGTCTGTTGGTGATTTATTTTTCACAGACCAGATTTATAATGCGATCTACAGACTTGATTTATCCTCAGGATTGATTTCTCTTATTGCCGGAACTGGTGGTTATGGTAATGCAGGTGATGGTGGGCCTGCTTTGCAAGCGACTCTATCTCGGCCTTCAGCACTTGCAATCGACGGGAATGGGAATCTTTATTTTTCTCCACTATGCAATCTTCAAATGGATACGCTTTATACGTATTCGACAGACTTCTTGCCTGCGGGAGCGCCAAAGATACGAAAAATCAATGCCTACGACGGCACGATAAGCACGGTCGTTGGTAGTGGCGTTACCGGTTATTCCGGAGACGGTGGGCTGGCGACTGGTGCAAATATGAATTGTCCGTCCGGTATTGCTATCGATGCCCAGAATAATATTTTTATCGCCGATAGCAATAATCACGTCGTTAGAAAGGTTGACGGGACGACTGGTCTGATTTCAGCGATTGCAGGAACCGGCCAGTCATCGGGCTATTCAGGCGATGGCGGTCTGGCAACTCTTTCGAAATTATCCTATCCACAAGATGTCGCGGTGGATTCGAAGGGTAACGTTTACATTTCCGATTTCGGTAACAATGTAATCCGTAAGGTCAGTGCTGCCGGATTTATTTCCACTATCGCAGGCACTGGGGTGGGCGGGTTTGGTGGGGATGGAGGTCCCGCATCGAAGGCTCTTCTAAATGGACCAAAGTCGCTGACTCTCGATTCAGCGGGCAATCTATACGTGGATGAAGCCTACAACTTTCGAATCAGGAAAATATCGGGGCTATAGGGCGTTGGTGGCCCGACGTTGATGGGACTGTCAGGAATTTTGTGTGATGCGGGCCGGTTGATTAAATCGCCGTATCGAACCGATCACCGAACAGCAGCGAGAGCTGTGCCCTCGCGGAGTGCCATTCTCGTGCAGGCATCTTCCAGTCTTTGGACACTTCCCGCAACTGCAG
>CALQLF020000061.1 GCA_943331345.2 Candidatus Planktophila lacus
CCGGCAGGCGACGCACTCGCACGGAGTAATGCGTTTCGTGCGCGTTGGCTTTTTTGGAAACCGCGGCGCGCAAGGCACCATCGGTTGTGAACAGTTCCAGTCCGCCGTCGGAAGGCGCCATGGCACCCAACGGCAGCCAACGGGCACCTTTCACCTTCGGGAGCCGGTCTTCGACAGGCGTCGTGCCCTCGGGAGCGTCAGCAGCACGGGCAGGTTCGCCCGGGGAGCGATGATAGGCGATGACACGAGTGCGGTCAGGCGAAGTGGCCGCCAAACGCAAACGCCGACCATCGAGTGCCACGACATCCTTGGGCCCCAAGGCTTGCCCGGGTGCTGCGGGCTGCCCGTTAACCGTGAGGCGCCCTTGTACCAACCAAGCTTCCACCTGCCGACGGGAGGCAACGCCGGCGGCCGAAAGGACCTTCTGGATCCTCAATTCGGTTCTACCGGGCTGGCATCGTCGGCAGCACCATCATTGACGCCGCTTTCGTCGGACGCGGCTACCGCGGCCGGTTCGTCAGCAGCTTGGGGTTCAGCAATAGCTTCAGCGGCTAGTGCATCGGCTGCTGCTACGGCAGGCTGTGTTTCAGGGAACTCCAACTGTACGCCGAGGTTCTCGACATCGCGCAACTGCGCCAGCGTGGGCAAGTTATCGAGGCTCTTCAGGCCGAAGTAGTCCAGGAACTCGCGCGTTGTACCGAGCAATTCAGGCCGGCCCGGCACTTCGCGGTAACCCACAGTGCGAATCCAACCGCGCTCCTGCAAGGTACGGATGATGTTCGGGTTCACCGCTACGCCACGGATATCTTCGATTTCGCCACGAGTAATGGGCTGTCGGTAAGCGATAAGCGCAAGGGTTTCGAGCAGGGCGCGCGAATACTTCGCGGGGCGTTCCTGCCACAAGCGCGACACCACGCTGGCCGACTCAGCACGCACCTGCACGCGAAAGCCGGTGGACACTTCGCGCAATTCGATGCCACGTGTCGCGTAATCCGCCGACAAGGCTTCTAGCGCCATCCTCACCTGCTGATTACCAGGACGCTCTGCTTCGTCGAACAACTCGGCAATTTGGTCCACCGTGAGCGGGCGACCCGCTGCCAGCAAGGCGGCCTCGCAAACATTGCGCAACGCCAAGTCGCCAGCGACTGTCAGAGCCGCGTCGGCTGCCGCTTCACTGACCATCGCTTCAATGGCCGTCGCTGCAACGACCGCCTGTTCCTGCGCCGCGTCGTTCGCGGTCTCTGGGCTCTGTTCAGTCATGACCGTCCTCAAAATCCGTTATCGACCACTGGCGCCCGAACAGGCACCGGTTCGTCTTCCTGCCTTGGGGCTACTGCCGCTTCGCTAGCGGGCGCGGGTACTGCGGGCTCCTCGAACACCGGCTCGAGAGCCAGCACCAAGTTGCCCTCGCTGCTGTCGACATCGGGCGTCACCGCTTCCGACCAATCGCGCGGCGCCGTGGCGGGACGCACATGAATGGGCCCATAGGCCTCCGCCTGTACGAACTCCACCAGCCCTTCACGCAGTAACTCGAGCAAGGCCACGAAGGTAACGGTAACGCCCATCCGCCCTTCGCTCACCTCGAACAACCGGATGAAATCGATGAAGCTGTCACCCTGCAAGCGTTGCAGCATCTCGCTCATGCGCTGGCGGACCGAAAGCCGTTCGCGCGCCACGTGATGACTGGCGAACATGGCAGCACGCTGGATGACATCCTTGAACGCCAGCAGCATCTCTTGCAAGGACACCGTTGGAACGATGTTCACTACTTTCCGCTCGGTCATCTCCGCCGAACCTGGAAACACGTCGCGCTCGAGACGCGGCAGTCCGTCGATATCTTCGGCCGCACGCTTGAAGCGCTCGTATTCCTGCAGACGGCGCACCAGTTCAGCACGCGGGTCTTCTTCCTCGCTCACTTCCACCGCGGGGCGTGGCAGCAGCATGCGGGATTTGATCTCTGCCAACATGGCGGCCATGAGCATGTACTCACCGGCCAGTTCGAGTTCCATGCCATGCATCAGCTCAATGTATTCCATGTACTGCCGCGTAATTTCGGCGATGGGAATATCGAGAATGTTGAGATTCTGGCGACGGATGAGATAGAGCAGCAGGTCCAGCGGACCCTCGAATGCCTCAAGGAAGACCTTCAAGGCCTGCGGCGGAATGTAGAGGTCGCGCGGGGGCTCGCTCATAGGCTCGCCATCGACGATGGCAAACGGCATTTCCTGCTGAACTGGTGGCGGCAAGTCGGGAGCCGCAGCCGCCAACGCCGCCTTTACCTCGGCTTCCACGGCCGCCTCCGCTACCGAGATACCGCCGTCTATAAGGCGTAGTTCAGGTTTCGTACTGGTCACTTGAACCCCAGGCCCATGGCGCTACGTACCTCATTCATCGTCTCGTTCGCCACCGCGCGAGCCCGTTCAGAGCCGTTGTCGATGATGCTGCGCAGACGTGCCGGGTTGGCCGCAAACTCCGCCGAGCGACTGCGGATGCCGCGGATTTCGGTGACTACCGCCTCGATGAGCGGCTGCTTGCAGTCGATGCAACCGATGCCTGCGCTGCGGCAACCCTGGGCCACCTCGGCTTGTGTGGAGGCAGTGGAATAAATGCGGTGCAAATCGAACACCGGACACTTTTCCGGGTCACCGACGTCGGTGCGACGAACGCGGGCAGGGTCAGTCTGCATGGTGCGCAGTTTCTTCGCGACGCTGTCCGGGTCTTCGCGCAGGCCAATGGTGTTGCCATAGCTCTTGGACATCTTGCGACCATCGAGGCCCGGCACCTTCGGCGTCGCCGTCAGCAGCACTTCCGGCTCCGGCAGAATGGCGCGGCCACTACCGTCCAACCAGCCCGCAAGACATTCCTTTTCGTTAGCGTCGAGAGCCGCCGCCTCCAGCCAAGCTTGCGCACGGCTGCGACTTTCGGCTTCGCCCTTTTGCTGCCAAGCCTTGCGCCACTTCTTCAGCCGCTCGGCTCCTTCAGCACCAGCGCGCTGCAGTGCCGCCGCTGCTGCTGCTTCAAATGCCGGGCCACGACCGTAGAGATGGTTGAACCGCCGCGCCACTTCACGCGTGATTTCCACATGCGCCACTTGGTCTTCGCCGACGGGCACGTACTTCGGGCGGTACAACAGGATGTCCGCACTCTGCAGCAAGGGGTAGCCGAGAAAACCATAAGTGGCGAGGTCTTTCTCCCGCAACTGCTCTTGCTGGTCTTTGTAGGTAGGAACCCGCTCCAGCCAGCCGAGTGGTGTGACCATCGACAACAGCAAATGCAATTCGGCATGTTCCGGCACACGCGACTGAATGAACAACGTGCATTTTTCCGGATCCAGCCCGGCACCCAACCAGTCGATGACCATGTCCCACACATGCTCTTCGAGCTTCGAGGTGTCCTCGTAACCGGTAGTCAGGGCGTGCCAGTCCGCCACGAAGAAATAGCAGTCGTACTGATGCTGCAGGTCTACCCAGTTGCGCAGCGCGCCGTGGTAGTTCCCGAGGTGCAACTGGCCCGTAGGGCGCATACCCGAAAGAACGCGGCGGTGTGAAGGAAGGTTCGAAGCGCTCAAGCAGGCATCCTCTTAGGCGGCAGCGTTCAAGTAAGCAGAGAGAACAGCGCCGCGTACAGGCTGCTGATGAAATCTACAGGGCGACCGATGACGGCCCCCAGCAGGCCCGTGAGGGCCAGACCCATGACGATATAGAGGCCCCACGGCTCCAGTTTGTCCAAGGCCTGCGCCAAGCCGTTGCGGGCCGGCAGGAGATTGGTCAGCACGCGCCCACCATCCAGCGGGGGAATGGGAATGAGGTTGAATACCGCAATGACGATGTTGAACAACACACCGAAATCGGCCATCTCCAGCAACCACTCGGCGTAGACATTGCCACCCGTGCGCATCGCGACATGGAGGGTGAGAACGCCCAGCAGACCCCACAGGAGCGCCATGAAGAAATTGGCCAGCGGCCCGGCAGCCGCTACCTTCACCCAGTCGGCGCGGTAGTGGCGAAAGCGACTGGGGTTCACCGGCACGGGCTTGGCCCAACCGAACAGGAATGGCGCCCCGACCAACAGCAACAACCCCGGGAGGATGATGGTGCCCATCGGGTCGACATGGTTGATGGGGTTCAGGCTTAGGCGCCCTTGGGCTTCGGCCGTGCGGTCGCCACAAGAGCGGGCGGCCCAGCCATGGGCCACCTCATGCAGCGTGATGGCGGTGAGGATGGGCAGGCCCATGACCGCAATCTTCGGCAGAATCTGGTTGAGGTCCATGCAACTCCAGGGGGCGGGATACCACACCGGGCCCAAGGGGCCCGGCGGGTTCCCGATTATACGCTCCCCCTCATACGCTGCCCTAGAGGAACGGCGCTGGGTTCCCGCGACCCTCCCGCACGACCACGGGTGCCTCCCCGGCCAGATCGACTACCGTGGTGGGCTCCAGCCCGCAATTACCGCCATCCAGCACGATATCGACCGTTTTCCCGAGGCGGGCATGGATCTCGGTGGCGTCCGTCATGGGGAACTCATCACCAGGCAGCAGCAGGGTGCTGGTCATCAGGGGTTCGCCCAACTCCTCCAGCAGCAATTGGGGCACCCGATGGTCCGGAATACGGATACCGATGGTGGCGCGCTTGGCGTGTTGCAGGCGCCTTGGAACCTCCTTCGTTGCCTGTAGCAGGAAGGTGTAGGGGCCCGGCGTATTGGCGCGCAGCAGGCGGTACTGCCAAGTGCCCACCTTCGCGTACTTCGCAATCTCGGAAAGGTCGCGGCAGACCAACGTGAAATGATGGTGCTTGTCCGTCTGGCGGACGCGAGCCAAGCGCTCCATGGCGTCCTTGTCACCGATCTGGCAGCCCAGCGCGTAGCAACTGTCCGTGGGGTAAACGATCAACCCCCCGCCGCGGAGGCAATCCGCCGCCTGACGCAACAGCCGCCGCTGCGGATCTTTCGGGTGTAACTGAAACAACTGGCTCATGGGGTAGGTATCATAAGCGGATGCAGGCACTCTACGATCTCATTCCCGTCCTCCTGTTCTTCGCCACCTTCAAGTGGCTCGGAATCTACGCCGCCACCAGCGTCCTCATCGCGGCCACGGTGGCTCAAGTGGCGTGGCAGTACTTCCGCCATCGCAAGGTCAGCGGCATGCTGCTCACCACCGCCGTACTGGTGCTGGTGTTCGGTGGCCTCACCCTCTACATCCACGACGATCGCTTCATCGTCTGGAAGCCGAGCGTGCTCTACGTGTTACTGGCAGCGGCTTTTGCGGCCAGTAACTTCGTCGGCGAACAGCCCATGCTGCAGCGGACCTTGGGCCACGTGCTGCGTACCGACCGGCGTACTTGGCAATGGGCCACCGCGCACTGGAGCGCCTTCTTTCTGGCGCTCGCAGGAGTGAACGCCGTGTTCGTGCTGCAGTTCAGCCGCGACGCCTGGGCTACCTGGAAAATCGCCACGGTCGGCATCGTTATGGTCTTCGCAGTGCTGCAAATGCTGTGGCTGTCGCGCCATGCCGAGGCGGTGGAAGCCGAAACGACCACGGAAGCCAAGCAGTGAACCACGACACTCCGCCCCTCGTCCCTCCCTTGGCCCCCGCCGCACGGCCCGCCGCCCTCCTGTCCTTGCTCGAAGCCGCCTTCGGCACGAGCAGCACCACGGTGGTTGACGACAGCCACCATCATGCCGGCCATGCCACCGCCGGTGGTGCCGGGCACTTTAGCGTGCGTGTGGTGTCAGACCGTTTTGTCGGCCTGCGTACGCTTGCCCGACATCGTCTGGTCTATACCGCCAGTGCTCCCCTTATGCCGCAGGACATCCATGCCCTGTCCATTACCGCCCTGACGCCCGCAGAAACCACAACAGGTTAAACTGCTCGTTCACGGAGAGTGGTTCAGGCATCGAACCTGCCTTCCCTTCCATTGTTTTCATTCCATGAGGAACATCATGAAGAAGTTCGCGATTCTGATGACCGCCAGCGGCGCGCTGGTGCTTTCGGCCTGCCACGCCGGTACCGGTACCGCCGCCGCCCAGGCCAAGCCTCCCATCGCCCATGTCGACGGCCAGCCCGTATCGGCGGAAGCGCTCGATATCTTCGTGAAGGCTCAGGGCGGTAAGGCATTCGCCGAGCTGCCCGCGGCCCAGCAGGAGCAGGTGGTGGATTCGCTCATCAAACTGGCCGTCGTGGCCCGCGAAGGCGAGAAGCAGGGCCTGGCTGACCAGCCCGATACCCACGCTGCTCTGGAACTGGCGCGCATGCAGGTACTGGCCCGTGCTGCCGTTCAAGCCCACTTCAAGGACGCGAAGCCGACGGACGCCGAACTGAGGGCTGAATACGACAGCCTCATCGCCAAGATGCCGAAGGAGGAATTCGAAGCCTCCCACATCCTGGTGGATGACGAAGCCAAGGCTAAGGACCTCATCGCTCAGTTGGAAAAGGGCGCCAAGTTCGCGACCTTGGCCACCGCCAACAGCAAGGACCCGGGTTCTGCCGCCAAGGGTGGCGATCTCGGCTGGTTCCCGCCCGAGCAGATGGTCAAGCCGTTCTCTGCGGCCGTCGCCCTGCTGAAGGACGGCGAATACACCCACACCCCGGTGCAGAGTCAGTTCGGCTGGCACATCATCCTGCGCACGGGTGCCCGCCCCACGCCGCCGCCGCCGCCCTTCGAGCAAGTGAAGGATCAGATTGCGCCTTCGGTGGAACAGAAGCGCGTTGGCGTCTACGTCGACAACCTGAAGAAGAACACGAAGGTGGAGAGCCATTACACGGCGCCCCCCGCCGTGCAGGGCGCCCCGTCGCCGGCCCCGGCGCCGGTCCAGCAGTAACCGACGCCCAAGCCCTCTCTCCCCTCTCAAGGGGTTGGAGGGCTGCCTGCCACTGGCGCTGCCCAGCGCCAGTAGCGGGTGTAATTGTGGTTCATCAAGTTAGGTCGCCCGGTCTTCACCACCGGCCTGACCAAGCGCCGGGTGGCCAGAAAATACACGGGCACGATGGCATCCGCAGCGAGCAATTCTGCCTCTGCTGCTTGCAGTGCCAAGGCGCGCTCCATTCCTGTCGTAGACATCGCAGTTGCCAAATGGGCGTCGTACTTGGCTGACGCGTAGCCCACGGTGTTGTCCGAACTCGAACTTTGGAACACCTCCAGAAAACTCGCCGCATCGGCATAATCCGCATTCCAGCCAAGGCGTACCGCATCCCAGCCGGTGGGTGCCTGGCGAAGCGCAAGAAAGCGCCCAAACTCTTCGTCCACCAATTCCACTTCCACCCCAAGCGCCTCGCGCCACATGAGGGCTATCGCCAGAACGGCGCGGCGGACGGTGGTATTGCGGTTATAAAGCAAGCGCAAATGTAGCGGATGCTTGGCAGAAAACCCGGCGGCCGCGTACCACTCACGCGCTTGTTGCAACCGCGCCGCGGGAGTCATTTTTGTCCACGACACCACGCTCCTCGCATGCCCTGACATTGCCGGCGGCACCAGCCCGTAGGCCGGTACTTGTCCCGCATGCAGCACTTGTTGCGTAAGCCGCTCCCGGTCGATGGTCATCGCCAGAGCACGTCGAACCAATGGCAATCGGCTCAAGGCACCACTGCGGAGATTCAACCCGAGAAAGAACACCGAGGCTTGCGGCGCCAACTGCACCTGCCCGGGCAAGTGCGCGGTGGCCCATTGAATCTCATCCACCGGCAGTCCACCGGTGACATCAATGGAACCGCCGCGATAGCGGAGCATTTCGACATTCTCATCGGCAATGCCGAGGTAAGCGACTCGCTGGATATCCACCGTATTCGCCGCACGGTAGTGCGGGTTCGCGACGGCATGCAGAGGGCGTCCGGGCAGCCAAGCTTCTAGGCAATACGCACCATTGAATACAGGTGGCCCGGGACGGTAAGGCGCAGCCACGGGATGCGCCAACAGGGCGGGAAGGAATTCGGCAGGATGGTCTAGACGCACGACCACGTGGGTCGAGTCTGGGGCTTCGACGGCCAGAGCCTCTACAGGGAGGCGTCCTGCCATGACCGCACTGGCCCCGGCGATGACGCGCAGCAACAAGCCGTTGGGCGACGCAACGCGCGGGTCCACAGCGCGCCGCAAACCCCGCACGAAATCCGCCGCCACCAATGGTTGTCCGTCCGACCAACGCAATGCCGGGCGAAGCGTGAAGCGATATTCGCGCCCATCCGGGGAGACCTCCCAGCGCAAGGCTTGGCCGGGAATGGGCCGTCCGGCCGCATCCTCGGTGACGAGCCCTTCGTAGGCATCGCGGAGCACTTCAAAGGCGTAGGTATCCCCCGCCAGTTGCGGGTCCAGCGTGCCGGGCTCGCCACCTAGCGAGCGGCGCAATTCACGGCCCGCAGCGCCGTTCGACGTCGCGTGCGAATCACAGCCCGACAGTCCCCCAGAGACCATCACCCAGAACACCACCCACAGCGCTACCACCAAGGATCGAAGCTGGAATGACATGCGCCTGCCTCCCCTACTGCGCCTACGTCACTTCACGCAGTATCATGCAGCCATGGCCCGCACGCCAAACTCCCCGAAGAACACCAGTGGCAAGGCTGCCGAAGCCGCCGTGCTCGCCCTGCAGCCACTCGCCAACTTGCTACTGGACCATGGCCTAGGGGTGCCGGAACTTTACGAGGCCATCAAGTGGGCCTTCGTTCAGGAGGCCGCACGGCGGCAAAGCGCTCGCAACCAGCCCCTCAATGCCTCGCGCATCGCCACCGGTACAGGACTTACCCGGCACGAAGTAGCACGCCTGCTGAAGGCTCGCGCCGCGCCAGACGCCCTGCAAACTTGGAAGCGACAGCGCGGCAACCGGGTGCTGTTGGGGTGGCACACGGATGCTGCCTTCCTCACGAAAGACGGCAAGCCACGCGTTCTAACCTACGAAGGCGACCCCAGTTTCTCCACACTGGCAAGGCAATATTCCGGCGACATCCCGCCACGTGCAATGCTCGATGAATTGCTGGCGCAAGGGGCCGTGAAGGAGACCTCGCCCGACAGCTTCAAGCCCTTGGGACGCGTCGTGCAAAGAAGCGCGGCTTCTGGCGAAAGTATGCTGGAAATCGGCAGGCGCCTGAACGTCGTTGCCCAAGCCATTACCGCGCATAGCGGCGAAACGGCCGGCCCACCGGCATTTCAGGACCTCGCCATGGCGGAAGGTCTTGCGCCGCATGAAGCGCTGGAACTGGTCGCCACCTTGAACCGTCGCAGCGAAAACTTCTTCGAACTCAGCCAGCGCGTGGTGGCCACCGTCCATAGCGCCACTGGCGCCAAAGCAGACACCAAGGGCCTCCCTGCGCCAGCAGGTGGTCGTGCGAGCGTTGGCGTCTTCGTTTCTGTTATCCACCAGCAGGAGGCCGCCGATGAAGAAAACCAACCAGCCCGGCCCGCAAGACGTGGGCGGCCGCTCCGGCGGGACTGAATCGACAACGCCCGGCGCGGAGTTCGCCGGTCCGCTCGCCGACGCAGCGCTAGCGCTGCTCGCCGCCTTTTTCAAGGACCGCCAAGCTTTAGCCGCGTTCATGGCGGCGCGCACCGCCGCCGTGCCAGCGGAAAACTTTCTGGGTCTCGAGCGCACCGCCTACCAAGACGTTTCCGAAGTGCTGCGGCTCTGGGAGACGCGCGCAGAATTTCTGGACGCTGCTGGCAAACCACGCCTGCTCCCGTTGGCGGGTAATCCTTCATTTGCCCAGCTATGCAAGCAGGCCTATCCGCAACTTTCACCTACGGTAGTGCTAACCGCACTCGAAAGTGGACATTCCATCGAGATAACCGACGGCCATGTGCGCCTGTTGTCGCGGACCAAGTTGGTACAAGATCGAGAGCAGGCCGCCCATGCTCGCGCCGCGCTCGTCAGCACGCGGCTACTGCGTTCGCTCGTGGGCAACGTTGACCCCGCCGGCGCTAGCGAGAAAATGTTCGAACGCACCGTTCTGGGCCATGCTATTCCGCGCGGCCAGCTGCCAGCCATCAAGGCCTTCATGATGCGCCACGGCCAGCAGTACCTCGAGGACCTCGACGACTGGCTGGAAACTCTGCAAGCCCCGGAGAATGAGGACACCGTGAGCGCCGGTGCCTGCCTCTTCCTGTTTACTGACCCGCCGCGCACAACGCCATGAAGGCGGCCTCGTCGAGCACCATGACACCCAGCGCTTCTGCCTTGGCCAGTTTGCTGCCGGCGTCGCTGCCGGCTACCACGTAGTCCGTCTTCTTCGAGACGCTGCCACTGACCTTGCCACCGAGTGCGCGGATACGGTCACCCGCCTCATCGCGCGACTGCCCCGCCAAAGTTCCAGTCAACACGAAGGTCTTGCCAGCGAACGGCAACGAACCGGTGACTTCTTTGGCCAACGGTGCGGGCCACTGCAACCCTGCCTCGACCAGAGCGTCTACCACCTCGAGGTTATGTGGGTCCTGAAAGAAAGCCGCCACTTGTTCTGCAATGACCGGACCAATATCCGGCACTTCGCGAACCGCGGCAGCATCGGCGGCGCGCAAAGCTTCGAGTGAACCGAAGTGCATCGCCAACTGCAACGCCGTGGCCTCGCCGACATTGCGGATGCCTAGGCCGTACAGGAAACGGGGTAGCGTCGTCGCCTTGCTGACCGCAATGGCTTGCAGCAGTTTGGTAGCACTCTTCTCGCCCATGCGCTCCAGGCCGAGCAAAGACTCAAGCGCCAACGAGTAAAGGTCGGCCGGCGTCTGCACCAAGCCCGCGTCCACCAACTGATCGACGAGTTCGGTACCGAGACCCTGGATATCCAAAGCCCGGCGGGAAGCAAAGTGCTTCAGTGCTTCCTTGCGCTGCGCCCCGCAGTGCAGGCCACCCGTGCAACGAGCCACGGCCTCGCCCTCCTCGCGCGACACGGGGCTGGCGCACACCGGGCAGCACTCTGGCAAAGCAACGGCGACCGTGCCTGGAGGGCGACGATCGAACAGCACACGAGCCACTTCGGGAATGACATCGCCAGCGCGACGCATCACTACCGTGTCTCCGACCCGCACATCCTTGCGGTGCAATTCATCGAGGTTGTGCAGCGTGGCGTTGCTTACTGTCACCCCGCCCACGAACACCGGCTCCAACCGGGCTACCGGCGTAATGGCCCCCGTGCGGCCGACTTGCCATTCAATACCGCGTACGGTAGTGAACGCCTCTTCAGCAGGAAATTTGTGGGCCACGGCCCAACGCGGTGCCCGCGACACAAACCCCAAACGCTCTTGCAGGGCGTAGTCGTCCACTTTGTAAACCACGCCGTCTATCTGGAAAGGCAAGCCGGGACGACGCTCGCCCATCTCGCGGTAGTACTGCAGCAAGCCTTCCACCCCAACAACGGCTTGCTGCAGTTTGGAAGTAGACAAACCCCACTGCCGCAACGCAGCCATCGCGGCTACATGCTGTCGTGGCAGCGGTGCGCGTTCACCCTCAACCACACCAAGCGCATAAAACACAGCCTCGAGCGGGCGCTGCGCGGTAATTCGCGGGTCGAGTTGTCGCAAGCTGCCGGCAGCGGCATTACGTGGATTAACGAAGGTCTTCTCACCGGCCAATGCTGCACGGCGGTTGAAGTCTTCGAATTTCGCCACTGGCAGGTAAACCTCGCCGCGAACCTCCAGCAACCGAGGCCAATCGCTGCCCATCAATTGCAACGGCACTGAGGCAATGGTGCGGACGTTGTGGGTCACATCCTCACCCGTGGCACCGTCGCCGCGGGTAGCGGCCTGGGCAAGCACGCCATCCAAATAGGTAACGCTTAACGCCAAGCCATCCATCTTGGGTTCAGCGCTATAAGCAACTGCCGGTGCCGTAGGCGCCAGTCCCAAGCGCTCGCGGACGCGACGGTCGAAAGCGACAACGTCCTCATCGGCAAAGGCGTTCTCGAGAGACAGCATCGGCAGCCGGTGCTGCACCTCCCCGAAAGCCGTCAGCGGCGCAGCCCCCACGCGCTGCGTTGGCGATTCTGGAGTGATGAGTTCGGGATAGGCAGCCTCCAGAGCACGCAACTCGCGCAGCAAGGCGTCGAACTGTGCGTCCGTTATCTCTGGCGCATCGAGTACGTGGTAAAGATGATTGTGGCGCTGCAGTTCATGACGCAGCGCCAACGCGCGCGAAGCCGCCTCAGTCGGCGTCATCGTTATCGCCCGCGAACAAGGAGCGCTCGAAAGACTCCACCTCGTCACGGAGCTCCATCACACGCACCGCTGTAAGGGGTTGGCGCCGTTCATCTTGCAACATGCCGTTGAGGCGCGCCGCCATTCGGCGACCACAAGCTACCAGTTCGTCGACGACATGAGTGCCGTCGATAGCGCCCGGTAACACGGCGAACAGCGATACACCGGGGAGTTCCAGCGTCGACATCTCGTGCAGTTCGAACGACCCAGGCTCAATGAGACTGGCGACACTGAACAACAACTGCTTGTCGTCCACTTCGCGGTGAAAAATATGGTAGCGACCAAACACCAACCCCTCGGCCTCAAGCGCTTGGCGCAACTCGGCACCGGCAAAGCGGGCAGTTGCACTGTTCCCGACCAATCGCAGCGCGACAATCTTCTGGCGAGGTGGCTTGTTGGCGCGTATGCGTGGCGCTGCCGGCAGTTCCGCTGCCGGAGGTGGCGGAGCCGGCCGAGGGGGATCCACAGCCACGCGTGGGGCCATCTGTTCGGGCTCGCGTGCTGGCTCGCGTGCGGGTTCCGGGGCTACTGCCTCAACGCGCGGACGGTCGTAAGCACTGCCCGTCGGCGTGATGACCGGCAGGGCCGCGGTGCTCTCCACGGACTGGTGGTCAGGCAACTGCACCACCGGCGGTTCAAGCGGCGGCAAGTCGTCCTCGACGTGTATATCCGGGACCTCGAAGGCGCCGGTGTCCGTCGAAGACCAACGGGGTTCTTCCCACACCGGCTCCTGGGCCACTGGCGGCGGCGGATTGGCGCGGTAAACACCACCTGGGCCCGTGGTCGTCGGTGGGCGCCCCACCGGCGGGGTGACATTGAAAGCATCATCCGCGAGTGGCTTGCGACGTGCGCGAACACTTTCCCAAAGCCACAGACCGACGATGAGCAAAGCGCCCACGCCGAGCAGGATCCAGCGCAACTCGTCGGTCATGCCATCCCCCTGAAAGAGCCGCCGTGATACTTGTGATTGCCAACCCGACGCATACGGCTCAGGCCACCGTAACTTCTTCCGTGGCCAAACGCAGCGCCTCGTCGACGTCCACAGCCACGAGACGCGACACGCCCGGTTCGTTCATGGTGACACCCAACAGGTTCTGCGCCAATTCCATGGTGTGAGGCTTGTGGGTAATGAAGATGAACTGTACACGCTCGCTCATCTCCTTCACCACGTCGCAGAACCGTCCGACGTTGTGGTCGTCCAGCGGCGCATCCACTTCGTCCAGCATGCAGAACGGTGCCGGGTTCAGGTCGAAGATGCTGAACACCAGCGCCACGGCGGTGAGCGCCTTCTCGCCGCCGGACAGCATGTTGATGCTGCTGTTCCGCTTGCCCGGTGGCCTTGCCATGATGGTCACGCCGGCCTCGAGTGCGTCGTCGCCCGTCAACTCCAGATACGCCGTGCCGCCACCAAACAGGCGCGGGAAACGGCTTTGCAAGCCGGCATTCACGCGGTCGAAGGTGTCTTGGAAACGCGTCCGCGTTTCGCGATCGATTTTGCGCATGGCCTGTTCAAGGGTGTTCAGCGCCTCGGTGAGGTCGTTGAACTGTCGGTCCAGATATTCCTTGCGCTCACTCTGTTCCTTGAATTCGTCGATGGCCGCCAGATTCACTTGGCCGAGACGCTCGATACGACCGGTCACCTCAGCGAGCGAACCTTCCCAGGCAGGAACGTTGGCTTCGGGTGGCAAACTGCCTTGTACCGTGGCCAGGTCGAACTTTGTCGCCATGAATTGTTCGGCGATGGACTCGCGACGGATGCGGATTTCTTGCGCCGCCAAGCGCGCGTTGTCCGCCTCTTGCCGAGCCGCCTCGACGGTCTGCTCTGCAGCGACACGGGAAGCTTCACCGGCCTGTAGTTCCGTTTCGCCCTCTTCCAGTGCCGTACGCGCTGCAGCCAGTTCCTGCTCAACGGCAAGCCGCCCAGCCAAAGCCACTTCCAATTGACGCTCGAGGTCCAACAGTGGCACCTCGCCTTCCGCCAACTGGCGCGCAAGGTCTTGCTCGCGAGTTTGCAACTGCTGACGCTGTGCCGCCAGACGCAGCAAATTGCCGCGGACGCTCGCCAGCGTGGAGCGACGGCTTTCTACTTGAATAGCGACTTCCTGCGCACGACCGCGGGCCGACTGGACGCCCTGGCGACCCAAGGCGACGGCAGCCCGCAACTCTTCGCGCTCGGCTTCAAGGTCGGGGCGACGCTCTTCGAGCGCATGCATCGCGTTCAGCCCTTCATCGAGACGGCCACGCGCAGCGCGCACTTCTTCCTCGGCCTCGCCTAACTCGCGGGCCAGATCTTCCGCCTCTGCCGTTAGCCGCTTCAGCCGGTCCGACGTCTGCTGAGCGCGCGACTTCAGGGCCTCAAGTTGGCTGCGCGCATCGAGATGCGCACGATGCAGACGGTTGACCTCGGCCTGCAAATGGTCGCGGTCGTCTTCCAACTGCTTGGAGCGCATCCGCGCTTCCTGCAGGGATTCATCCAACTGACTGACGGCTGCCTCGGCTTCACGCAAGGCCTCACGCAGTTTGCGCAGTTCGCTTTCGCGACCGAGCACGCCAGCATGTTCATCCTTGTCGCGGCTGACGCGGAGCCAATCGCGACCAATCCAGACGCCATCCCGGGTAATGACGGATTCACCCGGCTGCAAGCTGGCACGGCGCGACAGCGCATCCGCCAAGGTATCGACCGCGTGAATGGACACGAGCAAGGAAGGCACGCCCTGCGCGCCCTTCACCTTGGAAGCCAAACCGGTCGTGGTGTCGGCAAGGCCCGCCGTGATGAAACTGACCTGCCCGACCTGCAGACCATCGATAAGATCAGCGACGGCGTCGAGGCCATCAACGCAGACGGCTTCGAGATAGGCGCCCAGCACCGTTTCCACTGCGCGTTCCCAGCCCGCTTCTACGGTGAGCTGCTGCGCCAAACGCGGGCGCGAATCCAACGAGTGACCCTTGAGCCAATCGACGACGCGTCCTTTGACCTGCCCGAGCGCGGCCTGCTGCAGGGCTTCGGTGGAAACGAGTTGCCCACGCGTCCGTTGCAGTTCGTTACGGGCACGGTCCAGTTCGGCCTGTAGGCGTCGTTCGTCGTTGCGCGCAGCCTGATGATCTTGCAACGACTGCTGTAGCCGCTCTTGAGCAGCGCGGCCAGCTTCGGCGGCTTCTGCTTCGCGCAGCGTGCCTGCCTCTAACTGTTCTTCGAGCGATACCCCGCCCAGCGTGTCGCGTTCCCCGTCCACGCGCTCC
>CALQLF020000062.1 GCA_943331345.2 Candidatus Planktophila lacus
CTGCGCAGCCCCTATACGTACTTGGCCTTGCCACGCCTGCGCGCGTGGGCGGAAGCCGGCGAAGTAGCGATTCATCTACGCCCTGTCCTGCCCATGGTCATGCGCGGGCTGCAGGTTCCCTTGGTAAAACGGCTTTACATCATTCGCGATGCCAAGCGCGAAGCCGAAGAACTGGGCCTGCCGTTCGGCAAAATCTCGGACCCGGTCGGCCGCCCCACCGAGCGTGGCTTGGGCGTGCTTCACCAGGTGCAGGTCAACCACGGCACCTTGGCTGCACTGTCCTTTGCTGAGTCTTTCCTGCGCGGCGTGTTTGCTGAAGGCATCGACGCCGGAACCGACGACGGCTTGGCGCAAATTGCCTCGAGGGCAGGCGTGACGCCCGCGGATGTCGCCGCAGGTTTGGCAGAAGATAGTTGGCGCGCTACCGCCACCGACAACCGCGAGGCGCTGCTGGCGGCAGGGCTTTGGGGCGTCCCCTCCTTCCGCGTGGCCGATTTCCCGGCACAATGGGGCCAAGATCGCCTCTGGGTGGTGGAGCAGCAATGGCGCAGCAAGCAATGAACAGCACCGTTCCCGTATCCCCGACAGGCTCGCGCTGGAAGCGCTACCTCCGCTGGACCGCGCTTGCCATGTTGCTCGTGGTCGCCGCCTTCGGTCTCTTCCTGCTGACGGTAGGCGGTAAAGAAGGCGCCGTGGTTTGGTATGTGCGTCATGTCATCCGTATTGAAGCCGCGCCGACGCAACCCGTGCTTTGGCAGACGGGCCCAGCGTCGGCCCCGGCCTTGGCGGCAGGCACAGCCCAGCGGCCACCGAACATCGTGCTCATTGTGGCCGACGACCTCGGCTACAACGACATCACGCTGCGCGGCGGCGGCATTGCCGGCAACCTCGTGCCCACCCCCAACATCAACCGCATCGCCACGGAAGGGGCCGAGTTCACCACCGGCTATGCGGGCAACGCCACCTGCTCGCCTTCGCGCGCGGCGCTGCTCACTGGCCGCTACCCCACCCGTGTCGGCTTCGAGTTCACCTCGGTTCCTGTCAGTTTCTCGCGCATCGTTGGCACGCACCGTACGCAGGGGGCCCTCCACAATTCCCTGTTCCACGACGAACGCGTGGCGGGAATGCCCCCGTATGAAGAGCAAGGTCTGCCCACCACCGAGATTTCGCTGGCGCGCCTGCTGAAGGGTGGCGGCTACCACACGGTGCATCTCGGCAAATGGCACTTGGGCGAAAACGCACGCTTCTCGCCACAGGCCCATGGCTTCGATGAAACGCTGGGGTTCATGGCCGGTGCCTCCATGTTCCTGCCCGCGGCTTCGCCGGACGTCGTGAATGCCGAGCAAACCTTCGACCCCATCGACCGCTTCCTGTGGGCAGCGCAGCCTTGGCAAGTCATCCATAACGGCGGCAAGCCCTTCCAGCCGCCGCGCTACCTCACGGACTACCTCACCGACGAAGCCGTGAAGGTAGTAGCCGCCAACCGCAACCGTCCGTTCTTCCTGTACTTGGCCTACAACGCCCCGCACACGCCGCTGCAGTCCACCCGTGAAGACTACGACGCCTTGCCCGGCATTCCCGACCACACGCGGCGGGTGTATGGCGGCATGGTGCGTTCGCTCGACCGGAACATCGGGCGCGTGCTCGACGCCATCGAGGCACAGGGCCTGACCGGCAACACGCTCGTCATTTTCACCAGCGACAACGGCGCGCCGCACTATATCGGCCTCGACCACCTGAACGCGCCCTACCGGGGCTGGAAGGCCACGTTCTTCGAGGGTGGTATTCGCGTGCCCTACTTCCTGCGTTGGCCCGGAAAAATCGCTCCGGGTACCCGCAGCACCGTGCCGGCGGCGCACTTCGATGTGTTCGCCACGGCCGCTGCTGCCGCCGGCGTTCCGGTGCCCAGCGACCGCATCATTGATGGCGTGAACCTGTTGCCGCAAGTATTGAACGCGTCGACCAACGGCGAAACGAAAGGCACACCGGCGGCGCAAGGCGCTACTGCCGCAGCCACCATCGCTCCCCGTGAATTGTACTGGCGCTCCGGTGCCTACCTCGCCCTGCGCTCCGGCGACTGGAAGCTGCAACGCACGGAAAACCCGGCTCGTAGCCGGCTGTACAACCTGGCGACGGACCCCACCGAACAGCACGACCTTGCGGCGACGGAACCACTCCGCCGTGCGGGCATGGAAGCGCAATTGCAGCGCTTCAACGCGGCACAGGCCAAACCGCTGTGGCCGTCCTTGCTGGAGGCACCGGTCAGCATCGACCACCCTTTAAACCGCCCGATACTGCCGACGGACGACTACATCTACTGGTCGAACTGAACGCAGCCCGGCGAAGCGCACTGTCCTGCACGGCACCGCCCGGCAATTCCGCTAATATCCCTGCACCCCCACCCCGCTCCTCAGCGGGGCGGTGTCGTTTGCGTTCCCACCAGAGTTTCCATGGCCCGCTCCACTTTCGACCTGCCCACGCCCTCTGGCCCAAGCCCCCACATTGCCTGGGGCCAGTTGCACGGCGCCGCCCGGGCTTTGGCCTTGGCCGAAGCCGCCATGCGCGCGGAAGCGCCGCTGCTCGTGGTCACGGCCACCAGCCGTGAGGCGGACCAGTTGCATGGCGAACTGGCGTTCTTCGCGGACCCGCAGTTGCCCGTGGTGCTCTTCCCGGACTACGAAACGCTGCCGTACGACCTGTTCTCGCCACACCCGGACCTGACCTCGCAGCGCTTGAGCGCACTGGCACGCCTGCCCACGTTGAAACAGGCGCTGGTGGTAGCGCCGTTAGAGGCACTGCTGCAACGCGTGCCGCCGCGCGCGTTCGTGGAAGCGCACACGCTGCAGTTGAACGCCGGCGAGCGGCTGGATGTGGAAGCGTTCCGTACGCGCCTCACGGCGGCGGGCTATGCCTCGGTGTCGCAAGTGGTTACCCATGGCGAATTCGCCGTGCGCGGCTCGCTCATCGACCTGTTCCCCATGGGCGCGCCTGCGCCTTATCGCATCGACCTCTTCGACGACGAAGTGGAAAGCATCCGCACCTTCGACCCGGAAACGCAGCGCTCCACGGACAAGCTCGCCGGCGTGAAGCTGTTGCCCGCGCGCGAATTTCCGCTGCACCCGGAGGCCATCAAGGACTTCCGCCGCCGCTATCGCATTCGCTTCGAAGGCGACCCCACGCGCAGCCTGCTCTACAAGAGCGTCAGCGATGGCCGCCCCACGGGCGGGATCGAGTACTACCTGCCGCTGTTCTTCGAAAGCATGGCCACGCTGTTCGACTATCTGCCCGTGGGGAGTTGGGTGGTGGATGCGGCCGGCATCGAAAGTGCCACCACGAGTTTCATGACAGAAACCGGCGACCGCTACGAGCAACGTCGGCACGACGTGGAGCGCCCGCTGCTGCCGCCGCAGGAGTTGTTCCTGAGTGGCACCGAACTGGAACGCGCGCTGCAGACGCACGCGCGCATAGACGTCACGCGCGTGAAGGTGGACCCGCTAACCGCCACGGTACCGCACGCGAATGCGCCGACCTTCTTCCCGCCTCCGCTACGTATCGACCCGCGCGCGCAGCACCCGGCGAAGGAACTGGCTGAGTTCATTCGTGGCTTTTCAGGGCGCGTGCTCATTGCCGCGGAATCCGCCGGGCGCCGCGAAGTGCTGCTGGAGCAACTGCGCCAGCACGACCTCTACCCCAAGGCCGTGGAAGGCTGGTGGGAGTTCCGCGGTAACGGCATTCCGCTAAACATCACCGTGCAGGCGGAAGCCGGTGCTTTGCATGCCCCGGAAGCGGGCCTAGCAATCATTACGGAAGAGCAGTTGTTCGGCGAACGCGCGCGTACGGAGCGCCGCCGCAAGCGCGCCGAGCGCGACCCGGAAACACTGCTTCGTGAACTGAAAGACTTGGCCGAAGGGGCGCCCGTGGTGCACGAAGACCATGGCGTGGGGCGCTATCGCGGCCTGCAAGTCATGGAGTTCGATGGCACCCCAGCCGAATTCCTGGTGCTCGAGTACCTGGGCGGCGACAAACTCTATGTGCCGGTGCAGGCGCTGGACCGTGTCAGCCGCTACACCGGCGCACCCGCCGAAACCGCGCCTTGGCACAAGCTGGGTGGCGAAGCCTGGGGCAAGGCGAAGCGCAAGGCAGCGCAGCGCGTACGCGACGTGGCCGCGGAACTACTCGACCTCTACGCCCGCCGTGCTGCGCGCCAGGGCGAGGCCATGCCGCTGAAGGAAGCCGAATACGCCGCCTTCGCCGCCGCCTTCCCCTTCGAAGAAACCCACGACCAGGCCGAGGCTATTCGCGCCGTGCTCGCAGACCTGGCTTCCGGCAAGCCCATGGACCGCGTGGTCTGCGGCGACGTGGGCTTCGGTAAAACCGAAGTGGCGATGCGTGCTGCGTTTGCGGCTGTGCAGGCCGGCAAGCAAGTAGCGGTTCTGGTGCCAACCACCCTGCTGGCCCAGCAGCACTACCAGAATTTCGCCGACCGCCTCGCCGACTGGCCCATCAAGGTAGAGAGCCTCTCGCGCTTCAAGTCCGCGAAAGAATCCACCGTCGTGATGAAGGGCCTCGAAGCCGGCACCATCGACATTGTAGTGGGCACGCACCGCTTGCTGCAGCCGGACCTCAAGTTCAAAGACCTTGGCCTCGTGGTCATCGACGAAGAACACCGCTTTGGTGTGCGCGACAAGGAACGCCTGAAGACGCTGCGCGCCAACGTGGATGTGCTGACGCTCACTGCCACACCCATTCCACGTACGCTGAATATGGCGCTCGGTGGTCTGCGCGACTTGTCGCTCATCACTACACCGCCGGCAGACCGCTTGGCGGTGCAAACCTTCGTTTCCGAATGGAACCCGGCGGCCATACGCGAAGCCTGCCTGCGCGAACTGCGCCGCGGCGGCCAGGCGTATTTCCTGCACAACAGCGTGGAGACCATCGAACGGCGCGCGCAGGAACTGCGCGACCTGCTGCCAGAAGCGGAAATCCGCGTAGGCCACGGCCAGATGCGTGAACGCGACCTGGAACAGCTGATGCTGGATTTCTGCCACCGCCGCTTCGACATTCTGGTGTCCACCACCATCATCGAAAGCGGCATTGACGTGCCCACCGCGAACACCATCATCATCGACCGCGCAGACAAGCTGGGCCTCGCCCAGCTCCACCAGTTGCGCGGTCGCGTTGGGCGTTCACACCACCGTGCCTATGCCTACCTGCTAACGCCGCCGAAGGGCGCCATGACGCAAGACGCACAGAAGCGCCTGGAGGCTATCGAAAGCTTGGAAGAGCTGGGTGCCGGGTTCACGCTGGCCACGCACGACCTGGAGATACGGGGTGCCGGAGAACTGCTCGGCGACGACCAGAGCGGCCAAATGCACGAGGTGGGCTTCCAGCTCTACATGGACCTGCTCGACCGCGCCGTGAAGAGCCTGAAGGCCGGCAAGGAACCGAAGCTGGATGAACCGCTACACAGCGGCACCGAAATCAACCTGAACACGCCGGCCCTCATCCCCGAGGACTACATGCCCGACGTGCACCTGCGCCTGCGCCTTTACAAGCGCATCTCGGCCGCCGAAGACGCCGAGGCGCTGGCGGACCTGAAGAGCGAACTGGTGGACCGCTTCGGGCCGCTGCCAGAGCCCACGCAAACGCTGCTGAAGCTGGCAGCGCTGAAGCAGCAAGCGAGCCCGCTGGGCCTGAAGCGCCTCGAGGTAGGCCCCGCCGGTGGCGTGGTGCAGTTCGCCAAGGACACGAAGGTGGAACCCGTCAAGCTCATCAAGCTGGTGCAGAAAGAACCGAAGACGTGGAAGCTGGACGGGCAGGACAAACTGCGGTTCTATGGCACCTTCACCTTCGAAGAGCAGCGCCTGGCGCAGGCAGAGAAGGTGCTGAAGCTGCTGGCTTGACCCTGACACGGAGCCCTTTCATGCCCAGGTCCTTGTGGAAGGCAGCCTGCTGCCAACAGCTACGCTCGTTGTGGGAGGCAGCTTGCTGCCGACAGTCTCTGCAACTGCTACTGCTTTCCACCAGCCTTCTGCTCGCCGCTTGCAGCAAGCCGGAGCAGGCGGCGTCGGATGGCAGCGCGCCGGCCCTGAGCGTGCAACGCGTCATGCCGCTGACGCCGCAAGAGGCAGCGTCCGCCGGCCCCGCCGCGGACAGCAACGTCGCGAAAGCTTCACCCGCCCGCGCGCCCACGCTGGCCTACACGCACAGCGTGACGCTCGCGGTGGCGCAAGCAGAAGTGGCGCCGCTAGCAGCGAACGTGCAAGCCGCCTGCCGTGAACTTTCCGACTCGAGATGTACGGTACTTTCCAGTGCCGTGCACGGCGGCGACTACCCGGGGGCCACCCTCCAGCTCCGGGCTACGCCAGCGGACATCATCACGCTGAAGCGCGGCCTTGCCGGCGCCGGCGAAATGGTCAGCGATGCCACCAGCGCCGAGGACCTCGCCGAACAAATGACGGACAACGCCAAGCGACTGGACATGCTGCTGGCCTACCGGCGCGAACTGGAACAACTGCGCAGCCGCGCCAACCATGACATCGACTCCCTGCTGCAAGTGCAGCGGGAACTGGCGCAGGTGCAAGCGGATATTGAACAAGCTACCGGCGAAAAGGCCTACTTCCTGCGCCGCGTGAACTACGAAATCTTGAACGTGGAAATAGCCAGCGAGGCGACGCGCAGCGGGCTGCAACCCATCCGCGAAGCCACCGCGCACTTTCTGGAAAACCTCGCCACGGCGGCGGGTACAGTCATCAGCGCCGTGGCGTTCCTGCTTCCGTGGGGTGCGCTGGTCACACTGGTGTGGTGGCTTGTCCGCCCGGTCCGCCGTTGGTGGCGAGCACGGCGGGGAAAGTGAACTAGTTGCGTTACCGAAAATCGTAGATCCGCAGGCCATGGATGCCGGGGGACGGAGACGTCAGTTTCAGCACAGGCACCCTGCCCAGTCCAGCCCGTACCAGAACTCTGCGCTGGTGCTCCGCTTCGACATCCGCCGCGCCAGATTTGCCGCCCACCAGCGCCCCGTCATTTGGCCGGCATTCGTGCCGGTACTTGACGAGTGAGGATTTTCGGGAGTACGTTCTTTCGAGATGCAGAAATCCAGGGAGAGATGGACATGACGAAGATCATGACGTCGAGGGTTTCAGGGGTAATTCATCGCCGCGCGTGTCTTGCAGCGGCGCTTGCCGTGGTGAGCAGTGCCACTGTTGCCGGTGACATCACCGGTTACGTGACCAGCGTGGTGACACGCGATTCCGATGGTTTGACGTATGCGGTGGTAGCGGGAACGCCTTCAAGTCGTGCCGCGTGTGCTGCGGCAACGTCGTATTGGATTGTTGCCGCAGAGACGACGGAGAGCGGCAAGAAGCAGTATGCGTTGTTGCTCAGCGCGAAGACCTCGGGCTTGCGCGTCACCATCAACGGCAAGGGCACGTGCACGCGCTGGATCGACGGCGAGGACATCAACACGCTCCAACTGATCGACTGACGAATGGCTCTGGCGGCAGTGGCCGCCATCCGGTGTCGTTCATTCGGTTGAGGGGTGTGCCATGCTCGATTTCGAGTCCCTGTCGGAGCGTGCCCGGTCGCGCTGGATTTTCTGGACTGCGGCGTTCGGTGTCGGCGTGCTGCTGGCGCCGTTGTTGCTGCCGGCAGTCGGTGATGTCGTCGCCTCGCTGGCGAAGCGCGCTGCCAGTGACCAACCCGCAGCACTTCCCGTGGTGGCTGCTCCGCCGCCCATGCCTCCGCCCTTTCCCGGCACGGACAGCACAGTGCAGCGCGAGGCGCAGCCTCTGCTTTTGGTCGCCGTCACGCTCGGTAGTTCCCCGAAATCCGGGCAAGTGCTGATCGGTACCAACCGCCGTTATCCGCAGACGTATCAAGTGGGCTCTGTGCTGGCGAACGGCGCGGTAGTCGAGGAGATTCGTTTCGACCGTGTGGTGCTGCGCCGTGGCACGCAGCGCGAAGAGTTGCGTCTGGCGGCGGCGGACCGTGGTGGTCCGCTGTCACGAATTCCACCGATGGTGGCTGCGCACCCTTCGGCTGCTGACAGCCGTGCGGACGAGAGCACGCTGGCTGATGCCCCTGCACCCACCTTCGAACAGGCCGTCACTGCGCAACCGGTCTATGACGGCACGGTGCTCAAGGGCTTGCAGATTTCCGCTGGTCTGCCGCCTGGTGAACCCGCCGCATTCGGATTGGAGCGCGGCGATGTCGTGACCGCCATAGAAGGCAGCCCGGTGGCCGACCCCGTGGATGCCTGGCAGCAACTGGCAGCCGTTGCTGCAGTTCATGGTTCGGTGACCGTACGACGTGCCGGCAAAGTACAGGGCGTTCGGCTCGTGCCGGCAGCACTGGCTGGGTCGAATGGGTCGGCCGTGCCGAGTGTGCAGGTGGCGCCATGATTTCGCATCGTGCTCGCCGACCCGACCGATGGTTGTCTGCCTTGCTCGTCCCGGTGGTGACGGCGATGGTGATGGCGCTTTGCGCTTGCCCGGCCGTTGCTGCGACGGACTGGGCACAAGCAGACGTAGACCTGTACGTTGGCGACTTCAATGGCGACAACAAGGACGACACGCTTTACGTCGCCCGGTCTCCTGATCGGGCGAGTGGCATCGCGCTATCGAGTCAGGGCAGTGACGGCGTCTGGAGACCAGCGGCTGGTCATCAGTCCTGGGCGTCCGGATATCTTGGCATCCCCTGGTTTGGCAACTACTACCGGCCCGTCATTGGCGATTTCAACGGCGATGGCAAAGACGACATCCTGATGCAGCGCCGGACGCCCGGCGATCATTTCCTGCTGCTGGCAAATAGCGCAGGCAAGTTCACGTCAATCGCCCAGACCATTCCGGAAACGAATCTGGGCCTCGCATGGTCCGAGTCTGCCCATCGGATGGTCGCCGGCGACTTTGATGGTGACGGCCGAACGGACTTGTTCCTGCAAGGCGTCGAGCGTAATTCGACGCACGCCATCTTCCAACCGGCTACCACAGGGCTCTTTACTCAGTCGGCCGTACAAAGCTTTCAGGATGGCTACATGGGGCTGGCGTGGTCGGGGCGGCGTGCCGTGGTGGTGGCCGGGCGCCTCGCGGGCAATGACGCACGTGCCGACCTATTCGTGCAGGCTCGCCCGGATATTGTCACGGTTCCTTACGACCCACCGGTGAGCGTGCCACGCTACCGGCCCAACAGTTTTGCGGTAGTGCAGGCGCGCGCGCTCTCGGGTGGCGCGCTGTTCTACGCGCCGGCCACGCAGTTGTTCAGTCGCAATCATCTGGGGCTTGACTGGTCGCCGCTGATGAACCGGGCCTCGATTGCCGATTTCAATGGCGACGGCATTGACGACATTTTCTTGCAGTCCACGGGTATCGGCCGATCGAACGCATTGGCGAGTAGTAACGCGCAGGGACAGGTGCTGGCCACGGTCGGAATCGCTAATTCCACTGTTGCCAATCTGTCAACGACACAAGCGACCTTGCTGGCTGCGAATTTCGATAATGTCGGCGGAGCCGGACTTTATGTGCAGACGCCAACTTCTGCGGGTACCAATCAGCTGATCACCGACGTGACGCAGTCGGCATTGACCCTGCTGGACCACAGCCTCGTGTTGCAGAGCAATGTAACGGCAGGAACGGCCGTTGGCTCGATTCCAGGACAATTTGAGGTCGACCCCTCGGGTGCCGCGGGCTACTCCATTCCTGTCGCGGTGCCGCCGGGAGTGGCGGGAATGGCTCCGGAGTTGTCGTTCGAGTACAGCAGTCGGGCCGGCAATAGCCTGCTGGGGGTCGGCTGGAGCCTTAAGGGCTTGTCCGCCATCAGTCGGTGTTCCACCACCTACATCGTGGATGGTGTCACCGATGGCGTGGACTTCGACGCCGATGACAAGTTCTGTCTCGACGGGCAGCGATTGCTCAAGGTTAACGGTGCTAGTGGCGATGCCTATGCGACGGTCAATGCTGAGTACCGCACGGAGGTAGAGAGCTTCCAGCGCGTGACCGCGCAGGGTGGAGTGGCGGGGGATCCGGCAAGTTTCCTTGTCGAGACGAAGTCCGGCCAGAAACTGTACTTCGGCGACAGCACGGACAGTCGAGTCGAAGCGCAAGGCAGGACTCAGGCGCTGTCATGGGTTCTGCGGCGAGTGGAGGACCGATACTCCAATTTTGTCGCCTATACATACTACGAAGACGGCGCTCGTTCGACCAACTGGCCCACATCTATCTCGTATGGGAGCAGTGGAGTCACGGTGGGCCGCGTGGATTTCACTTACTCCAACAGGAACGATACTTCGTCCGGCTATATCGCCGGCAGCGTCACCGGAATGACACAGCGCCTGGCGAGCGTTGCCGTTTTCGGCAGGTTGTCGCAGACCGGCATCACCCTCGTCAAGATTCGCGAGTACTTTCTTGACTACGAGGCGAGCCCGAGTTCGGGTCGTTCACACCTGGTCCGTGTCATCCAGTGTGATGGCGCCAGTGGTGCAGGGCAGCGCTGCCTGGGCGCGACCACTTTCGGCTGGCAACATGGGTATCGGGGCCTGTCCGAGGATACGGCCTTGTCGGTGGCTACCACGGCGCTGCCGAGCATGCGCGCTGCGGATCTGAATATCGATGGCAAGGGCGACTGGCTATATGTCAGCGCCGGGAAATGGGCGTGGCGACTGGGCGGCCTCGGCGGGGCGAATACCGTCAGTGCATTCACTTCGCGTGATGCGGCAAGCGCAATGGTGCTCGACGTCGACAGCGACGGCTACCCCGATCTAGTCCAGAAAAGTGCTACCCCGACGGGCAATGCACCAACAACCAGCCCGAACTACGAGTGGATCAAGGGTAGTGCCACTGGCCTGACGGGCGCGGTCCAATCGACCACGGCGAAGGCCGATGGTCTGACCACCAACGGCCAGTTTTCCGCAGTGGGGGATTTTGACGGCGACGGGCGCCAGGACATCGTTTACCAGAAGTCCTTCACCTACGGCGCGCAGTTGGAGACTCGATTCTTCAAGACGGCGACGCCGTTTGCCAGCACGGAACCGGTCGTGGTCTCGTCATTGACTAGCGATGTCTTTCCGACCGTGGACACGGTGTCCATCATCGAGCACACCGCCTCGCAACCGGCTATCTCTGTCATCAATTTTGATGGTGACGGTCGCGATGATCTGCTCGTGAAGGTGTCCATCGCCTATTTCAATGACCTTGATAAGCGCGTCGGCACACAGCGATTTCAGGTTTATTCATGGTCGCCGACGAGCCAGAGCTTCGAACGCGTACTCGAGTTCGGCCTCTCCGGTGCTTCCGATGTGAAGGTGGTGGATGCCAACGGCGATGGCTTGAGTGACTTGTTGTTCTGGCAGGCCTCGAACTGGCGCCTCTACCAGTCCAACGGCAGCACGTTCGTGCCGGCATGGGCGGCGGCGTCGGCGACCTACAGTCAGCGGGTGGACTTGCAGTGGAGCTTCTACGGTGCCCTGCCCAGCAGTTCACTCGACTACACGGTGACCGCAACCCTGACGCAGACGATGCTGAAGGACGCCGAGGTGATGGACTATGACGGCGACGGTCGTCAGGACATTCTCGCCGTCGTCAACGGCAACTGGCGCGTCTTGAAATCCACCGGGCAGGGTTACGACCAGACCATTCTCGATACCGGCCGAGTAGCCACGAACGCTTCGCAGGCCATGCTGGTCGATGACAACGCGGACGGCCTGCCCGACCTGTTGTTCCCGAGTGGCACTTACTACCACACGTATCTGTCCCGGGCACCTTCCGTCACGGGTGTCATCGAAACCATTACCGATGGACTTGGCGCTACCACGCAGGTCCAGTACGGGTTGACGAATGACCCCACGGTCTATGCCGGGCACACCGCGCTCCCGGAGACGAACGCGCAACCGGCTTTCCCCATCGCGCATCTGGGTGCGCCGTTTCCGGTGGTGTACCGGTTCGTCGCGGACAACACCTATGCCAAGGGCGTGCCCACGCTCTACCAGTACTCCGGGCTGAAGGTACATCGTCAGGGTCGCGGCTTGGTCGGGTTCTCGAAAATCCGGGCGTGGAACGACAACACCCAGATCGAGACCATCAACGAATATGCGCAGTCTTTCCCGTATGTCGGCATGGTGACGTCCGCGCGTCAGAAGATGCCCGACTCGGTGACCTACGGTAATCAGGTGACCAGCAGTACCGGTGTCGCCACCAGCTTGCTGCTGCGGTATGCCGCAGCCTGCGACACCAATCTTTACACCTGCAACGTGGTGTTCCCGCAACCGGTAGCCACGCCCGTCACGGGGCAGACTATCTCGCAAACCGGCAATACCATCACCTACATGACGCTGGTTTACGGCAACGGCGTATCCACGTGGTACCCCTATGCGCGCAAGTCCGTCGAACTCGGCTACCCGCTGCCCACAACCCCGGCAGCGACACAGCCTGCCGCCTGGAAACGCACGACCACGGACTATCTGGACGCCACGGGGGGTACTAGTGCCCCGGCCTATGACAACTTCGGCAACCCCTACCGCATTCGGGTGACCGTGGATGACGCAGGCGCAACGCCCGCGGATGCCCAGATAGTGGACACCATCAGCGCCTACACGAACGATCTGTCCAACTGGTGTCTTGGCCGCCTGACCAACGTGGCGGTCACGCACACTCGACCGACTTATGCCGGCAGCACCAACAGCGCGCCCACTTCGCTGGTGCGAAGTTCCTCCTTTGCCTACCACCCTACTACCTGCGTCCTTACGGAAGAGACGGTGGAGCCAGCCGCGGGTGCCACGAGCCCGCTTTATCTCAAAAAATCCTACAGCTACGACGCCGCTGGCAATCGCACGAGCGAGACGGTGACCGGCGGCGGCATCGCCGCCCGCACCACCAGCGTGAGCTACGCGGGAGACGCTGCGCTGCAGTTCGCCACGACAGCCACCAACGCGCTGGGGCATACCGAGGCGCAGTTGTGGGACCCGCGCTTTGGTACCCAATTGCAAGTGACGGGTCCTAATGGGCTTACGACTTCGAGCACCTACGACACATTCGGCCGCAAGCTGCGTGACCAATCTGCGGTGCCCGGCGTCTATACCGATACCAGCTATGCATGGTGTGCCGGCTATGGCCTGTGCACGGATAGCCGCGCGGTGTATCTGGTCAAGACCACCGGCAGCGACGGCACCTATTCAATCAGCGAGTTCGACCGTTTGGGCCGGCAGGTGCGGGCGCGCAAACCGCATTTTCATGGCTATGAAGTGTCTTCGGAGAAGTACTACGACCCGTTGGGCCGGGAGTATCTGGCCACGCAGCCGCATGGACTCTCGGGGGCGCCCGCTGCGGATCAGCAAGTTTGCTACACGCGCCAGAAGTTCGATGTCCTCGGACGCGTCATCGACACCTGGGCACCTTCCACAGCGGCACAGTGCACCACGGGCACCCTGCCGGCGTTTGACGCGGCCTTCCCCGCCACAGGGCGGTTCGGGCATGTGCAGTACGACGAGGTCGATTCCGCCACGGGCTTGCTCGCCACCACGTACATCACGAACTTCGGCGATCCCTCCGCGCGGACGCAGCAGAAGCTGCACAACCGCATGGGCCGCCTGCGCTTCGTGCGCGACGTGCTGGCCGGCGGCGTGGTCTATGCCACCGAGTTCGACTACGACCCGGCGGGCAACACCAGTTGGGTGAAAGACACCGCTGCTAACGTCACGCGCATGGGTTACGACGTACGCGGTCGCAAGACGAGCATGCAGGACCCGGACATGGGGTCCTGGAGCTACACCTACGACGCGCTCGGCCAGCTCGGCAGCCAGACGGACGCCAAGGGTCAGGTCACGACGATGACCTACGACGTGCTCGGCCGTCTGTTGACGCGCGCCGAGGCCGCAGAGGGCACGACTGCCTGGACCTATGACACCGGCAACAAGGCCATTGGCAAGTTGTCCAGCGTTGTGGGTACCAATGGGTACGAGCAGGCGATTACCTATGACGCCTATGGACGCCCCGTCGACACCCGCACGCGCGCCGCGACTGGCGAGACTTGGGACTGGGTAAGCCAGAGCTACGATGGTCTGGGCCGGCCCGATGTCACCACCTACCCGGCGCGAGACGGCAGCGGCAGTACCACCGCCGGCGGCACCGCCAGCGAGCGGTTCCAGGTGCGCGCGGTGTACGCGCCCTCCGGCGACCTGTGGAAGCTGGAAGAGCGGCTGACGAATGGCAGCACGAGCAGCCCGGGCACCACCTACTGGACGGCCACGGGGCGCAGTGCGCAAGGGGCGCTGACGGACGAGACACTGGGCAACGGGCTGTCCACGCATCAGGAAGTCGACCGGGCCACCGGCACCTTGGGCTCCATCACGACCGGCACCACGCCTGGCGGCACGAGCGTGCAGAACCTGGTGTTCACGTTCGATGCGGCGGACAACCTGACCGCCCGCGAAGACCGCGTGGCGGGCCTGAAGGAGGCGTTCACCTACGACGGCCTGCAGCGGGTGGCAGAAGCGAAGCGCTACGCCACTCTTGCTGCAACCACACCTGCGGAGACGCAGGCGTACAGCTACGACGCCACGGGCAACCTGCTGGGCAAGGGCAGCCAGTACACCGGGTACAGCTACACGGCAGCCACGGGTTGCACCAATGCCCACGCCCAGCCGCACGCAGTGCGGCAGGTGACGGCAGGCGGGAGCCTGCGCAGCTACTGCTACGACGCGAACGGCAACCTGACCACGATTTCGGGCGCGAATGCCGGCTACACGGCAGTGAGCTGGTGGGCAGCGAACCTGGCGCGGCGGATGTCGAAGGGGAGCACCAGCGCGGAGTTCTGGTACGGACCGGACCGGGCACGGGTGCTGCAGGTGGCCACGCGGGCAGCCGAGTCCGAACGGACGGTGTATCTGGGTTCGCTCTACGAGCGCACGGTCATCACCCCGAGTTCCGGGAACGCCACTACCCGCCACGTGCACTATGTGCGGGCCGGGGACGAGACGGTGGCCATCAAGACGTGGTCGAAAGTGGGCACGGGCGCTTACACCCCGCAGGTGCGCTACCCGCACCGCGACCACCTGGGCTCGGTGGTGGCCATCACCACCGAGACCGGCACCGTGGAGAGCCGCTCCAGCTTCGATGTCTGGGGCAAGCGCCGCGACCCCGCCACCTGGGTCACCCCCGCCCCGGGGACGTTCACCGCCGCCCCCACCGCCACCGACCGTGGCTACACCGGCCACGAGAACATCGACGAGCTCGGCCTCGTCCACATGAACGGGCGCATCTACGACCCGGA
>CALQLF020000063.1 GCA_943331345.2 Candidatus Planktophila lacus
CAAGCTGGCGCGATAACGGACACGAGTGGCAACGCCAAACCAGAGGCCCCGGAAGTGCCAAAAAACTCGGGCACGACCACATCCCTCAATCGGGGTACACGTGCCAGTCCGAACCAGAGGTACAAGGTGCCTGCGACAGCATATGTAAAACCGGCAATCGCAAGCATCTCTGGCAGGTCGAAAAACACGCTTTTTTGGTCCTTATTTCGGTCACGAGACTGTCATGTCGTGACGTGGTTCGGGGTTTCGGAAATGGGCTTCGTGGGAAAGTATCTCCCATGCGAGAACCATCCACACCAGCGAAGCGTAAAGGGCGTGTCGGCCGAGAGTTGGCACGCATCCAGTTGCTGCGCCCGGAGGTTGCCGCCTGGGAACTGCACTTGGCGCGGCGCGCCCTGTTCGGTGAAGCCGGCGCAGTAGCTGCGCGACGTGCGCGAACACGTTACAGCACCACCATGTTGGCAGCACTCGACGTCCGTGCCACCGAATGGCGTGAGTGGACCATGTTCCGGCACGACCCGCGCTTCCGTCCGGCAGGCATGGGTTTCCCGCTCGGCTCTTTCTTCCTCGGCGACGTGCTCTTTGCCGATGGCACCAGCACGACACCGTACCTCTTCGACCTGCGCGAACCCTGCGCACCAGAAGAAGAAGACGAGCAACCTGAAGGCAAGCAAGACGCTGCCTGAATTTGGCAGCAGCAAAACGCGAATCATTCGCATTCGCTGCAAATCAAGCCAAAAATAAACGCGTTACCAGTGAAACCATTACAGCCGTAATGGTCGAAGTGGTTGTTGTTCAGGACAACTATGCCCACCGGGGTGCACCACAAAAGCGGTAAAATGTTTTTAGTGGCCCGGTGATCAATGTACCTGCGCCCGAAGTTCAACCTGTTTTCTGGAGTTGTTTCATGAGCGAGCAGAATCTTTCGCGTCGTACGGTGCTGAAGGGCGCCTTCCTTTCGCTGGCCGCCATTCCGGTCGTTGTTGCCTCCACGCAAGCCAATGCGGGCACCGCGCTGCCGCTCGTCGACCCGGCGACGGACCCCACCGCTAAGGCACTCGGCTACGTGGCCGACGCCAAGACCACCAAAGACGCCGCTCACAAGGCGGGTTCTGTGTGTGGCAACTGTGCGCTGTTCCAAGGCAAGGCCACGGACAAGCAGGGCCCCTGCAGCATCTTCGGCGGCAAGAACGTGCTGGCCACTGGCTGGTGCAAGTCCTGGATCAAGAAGGCCTGAGCCAGCTTCGCCTTTTCTGGCAGCCGGGTTGCTCCAGCTGCCAAAGGGTGAAGGAATACCTCACCGGCGCAGGGCTCGCCTTCGAGTCGGTGAATGTTCGTGAGAAGCCATTGGCGCTCACGGACCTGCAGCGCCTCGGCGCGCGTTCGGTCCCCGTGGTCAGCCATGGGGACCGTTTCGTTTATGCGCAGTCTCTCGACGATGTAGCACGCTTTCTCGGCTTGCTCGCGCTTCCAGCGCCGCTGCCGCCAGCAATCACCTTGCCGCGCATCGCGCGCTTCCTCGAGATAGCGCAACTGGAAGCGGCAGCACTTCCCACTACTCTGCTGGAACTGCGCTGGCCCGGCCGCGAAGACCGCGCCGTGGCAGATTTGGCGTGGCATGTGCCCATGATTGCTGAAGCCACCCTTTGTGCCTTGCAGGGCGGACTGCTCGACTACGCTTGGTTCGAACGACAGCCCGCAGGTGACCAACGAAGCCCCGGGCCTATTGCCGCACAGGCGAAGCTAACGGCACAAGGCTGGGCAGCACTGGCAATGGGGAATACTGAAAAACTGCCTGCAACCCTGAATACCTACTATGGCGAACAGCCATTGGCAGCGGTGCTGGAACGCACCGCTTGGCACATGGCACAGCACTTGCGCCAACTGCAAGGCTGGTTGCACGAACAAGGCCACGAACCCGTTGCGCCACTGCAGCCGGAAGACACCGCCGATTTACCAATGCCGCAAGGCCTCTAGACCGCTTACCCATACCGCGCCAAGCGGCTCAGCCGTGCCAGGCAACAACGGTATGCTCGCTTCATGGTCGACGCCAGTAACGCCTACAATGGCTCATGGATATCGCCCTCACGCCCCGCCAATGCCTCGAGCGCTTCAGCGCCATCCGCGAAATGGTTGGCAACACCCCGTTGCTGGAAATTTCGTTCCGGTTCCGTGGCCAGCACCGACGCCTGTATGCCAAGGCTGAACATCTCAACCTGACCGGCAGCATCAAAGACCGTATGGCGCTGCACATCATGGAAAGCGCCTACCGCAGCGGGGCGGTGCAACCTGGCGACACCATCGCCGAAGCCACCAGCGGCAATACCGGCATCGCCTTCTCCGCCATCGGCCGCGCGCTAGGCCACCCGGTGGTCATCTACATGCCCGACTGGATGAGCCAGGAACGCGTCCAACTCATTCGCTCATTCGGCGCGAGCATCGAGCCGGTCTCGAAACAGCAGGGTGGATTCCTCGGCAGCATCGGGCTGACAGAGCAACTGCGCCGTGAACGCGGCAACGTGTTCCTGCCCTGCCAGTTCTCCAACGCCGCGAATGCCGATGCGCATTACGCTTCGACCGGCCCCGAGATTGCGGCACAACTCGAAGCGCGCGGCCTCAAGCCCCACGCGTTTGTCGCCGGCGTGGGTACTGGTGGCACTGTGATGGGCACGGGCCGCTATTTGCGCGAACGCTACCCGGGCATTCGTGTGCACCCGATGGAGCCCGCCGAATCGCCGACGCTCGCTACCGGCTGCAAAGTGGGCCAGCACCGCATCCAGGGCATCTCCGACGAATTCATCCCGGCCATCGTGCAGCTCGACCAGCTGGACGAGATTATCGATGTGGCCGATGGCGATGCCATCTTGCTGGCGCAAAAGCTGGCCTCGCAACTCGGGCTGGGCCTTGGCATCTCCAGCGGAGCGAACTTTCTGGCCGCGCTGCAAGTGCAGGAAAAACTCGGGCCCGAAGCGGTAGTGGTCACCATCTTCTGCGACGACAACAAGAAGTACCTGAGCACCGACCTGCTGCGCACGGAACCCGTGAAGCCCGGCTACTACTCGCCGGACATCGAACTGATCTGCTACGAAGCCTTCAAGCGCGCGCGATAGTTCGCCCCTTACGCACGGCAGAAGCGAGCTTGCTCGCGACCCATGCCCTCTTGTAGGAGCGAGCTTGCTCGCGACTCTTCCTGTCGGCAGCAAGCTGCCTCCTACAATGAGGGCGCGCGGCCACCGCCTGCGAAACTCAAAATGAACCACGGCGAATCCAGCCGCGCGCGCTCTACGGCGCGGCCCGTGGTGGGCGCATGGACAAACTCGCCTGCGCCCAAATAAATTCCCACGTGCGGTTGCGGCAAACGGAAGAACACCAAGTCGCCGGGCTGTAGTTCCTCGCGAGGCACGGGGCGAAACCACGTGAACTGCTCTTCGGTGGTACGCGGTACCGCAAGACCATTAGCGGCGAACGCCCATTGCACCAGGCCGCTGCAATCGAAGCCGGCAGGGTCTGCGCCTCCCAAGCGGTAAGGAACACCTAACTGCGCCAGCGCGGCGGCAGCAACGGGCGGCAGGTTGGCAGGCGAAGCCAGCAGCGGCACGACTAAAGCGGGCGGTCCGGGCAGGCGGCCGGGTGCGGAACCGCAGCCGGCCAACAGCACAGCTAACGTCGGCGCCAGCATGGCCATCGCCATGCCGCTCCGCAGCCGCTGCAAACCCTTCACAATACGCACCATGTCGCGAACGCTACTGCCCGCCCTGCCGATTGTCGAGGCTTTGCCCGCATTGCTGGCCGCGCTCGCGGAACATCCGGCCGTGGTACTCGAAGCCCCGCCCGGCGCGGGCAAGAGCACCGTGGTGCCTCTGGCGCTCCTCGATGCCCCTTGGCGCGGTGACCGCCGCATCCTGATGCTGGAGCCGCGGCGCCTCGCCACGCGCTCCGTAGCGGTACGCATGGCCTCCACCCTCGGCGAACCCGTAGGCCAGACCGTTGGCTACCGCATGCGCTTCGACCGGCAGGTGTCCGCGCGCACTCGCGTCGAGGTCATCACCGAAGGCTTGCTTACGCGTTTGCTGCAGGACGACCCCGCGCTGGAAGACGTCGCTGTCCTCCTCTTCGATGAATTCCACGAACGCAGCCTGAACGCCGACTTGGGGCTGGCATTGGCACTCGAAGCGCAGCGCACCTTGGCTACGCATCTCAAATTAGTCGTCATGTCCGCCACGCTCGATGGCGAGGCGGTGGCGCGCCTTCTCGGTGGCAACAGCACACCGGCACCGCGCGTTACTTCCGCTGGCCGCAGTTTCCCGGTATCGGTGCATTACGCCCCGCGCGCGCCAGACGACCCACTGCGCGAAGTCACAGCCAAAGTTCTGGAAGTGTTGGCACAGCCCGGCGAAGGCGACCTGCTGGTGTTCCTCCCAGGCGCCCCGGAAATCCGCCGGGTGGCGCGCGCGTTGCAAGAGCGCGGACTGCCGCCCAACACGGACCTGCGGCCGCTCTATGGCGACTTGCCCGCCGCAGAACAGGACCTCGCTGTGCGGCCAGCCGTGCCGGGCCGGCGCAAAGTGGTACTGGCCACCAGCATTGCTGAAACTTCGCTGACTATCGATGGCGTCACCGTGGTCATCGATAGCGGCATGGCGCGCAGTGCCCGCTTCGACCCGGTGAGTGGCATGAGTCGCCTCACCACCAGCCGCGTGTCGCGCGCAGCTGCCGACCAACGCCAAGGCCGTGCGGGCCGTACTCGCGCTGGCGAATGCCATCGTCTGTGGACCGCCGAAGCGCACAAGAGCCTGCCCGCCGCGGCTGCTCCGGAACTGCTGGAGGCAGACCTCGCGCCACTGGCGCTGGAACTAGCCTGTTGGGGCGTGCAAGACGCTAGCGCCTTGGCCCTGCTGGACCCACCGCCACCGGCGGGGCTTGCCCAAGCACGTGAGGTGCTCGGCCGGTTGGGCGCTATCGGCAATGACGGTCGTGTTACCTCGCACGGTCGCGCCATGGCCGCGTTGGGTGTCCACCCACGCTTGGCGCACCTGTTGCTGAAGGGCAGCGAGCTGGGACATGGCGCGCTCGCCGCAGACCTGGCCGCCTTGCTGGCGGAACGCGACGTGCTGGCCCGCAGTGGCCCGCGCGATGCCGACCTGCGCACCCGGCTGCAATGGCTCGAGCGCGCCAACGAAGGCGGCGGCCTGCCCGGCCATGTCGATGCCAATGCGCTGCGCAGTGCGCGCCAATTGTCGCGCCAGTTCCGGCGCTTGCTGCGGGTGGACGAACGCGCCGGTGCCGCGTCGTTCCGTGAAATTCATGAGACCGCTGGATTGTTGGTGGCACTGGCCTACCCGGACCGTGTGGCCCAACGCCGCCACCAAGACAACGATGGCACGCAAGTGGGTGGACGCCCGGCGCGCTATCTACTGGCACAAGGACGCGGCGCGTTGCTGCCGCCCGGCGAACCGCTGGGCAAAGAGGCGTGGCTCGCGGTAGCGCAACTCGATGGCGGCCGCACCGCTAATGACGCCGAACCGGAAATCAGTCTCGCCGTGCCCCTCGACGAAGCGGCGTTCAATACCGTATTGGCCAGCGGCGTCAGCGAAGGCCTGCGGGTGGTGTGGGACGCGCGAGAAGAAGCAGTAGTGGCGCGGCAGGAGCGCAGCTTCGGCGCGCTAGTGCTACACAGCCGTGAGGCGCGCCAGTCAGACCCGGAGCGCGTGCGTCAAGCGTTGCTGGCGGGCATCCGTAGTATCGGCCCCACGGCCCTGCCGTGGAACAAAACGGCCGAGGCCTTGCGCGAGCGCATTGCATTCATTGGCAGCGTGCTGGCCACTGGCCCAGTGCATCTACGCAGCGGCGCGCTGGACGCGGCCACTTGGCCCGCCGCAGACCTGCCGCACTTGTGGGAAAACTTACCCGCCTGGTTGGGCCCTTGGCTGGACGGACTCTCGCGTCGTTCGCACCTCACGCGCGTCGACTTGCACACCGCCTTGCAGGCCATGCTCGATGGCCCGCAGCAACGTGCGCTGGACGAACTAGCGCCCACGCATTTCACGGTGCCTTCGGGTTCGCGCATCCCCATCGACTACGCCGAGCCCAGCGCCCCGGCGCTACTGGTGCGCTTGCAAGAGGTGTTCGGCCTCACTGCTACGCCCCGGTTGGGCGGTGGGCGTGTTCCGTTGGTGCTTCACCTGCTTTCGCCGGGGCATCGCCCGGTGCAGGTGACGCGCGACTTGGAAAGCTTCTGGTCACGCGGCTATGCCGAAGTGAAGAAAGAACTGAAAGGCCGCTACCCGAAGCACTACTGGCCCGACGACCCACGCACCGCGCAAGCGACCCACCGTGCCAAGCCGCGCGGCACTTGACCTCGCGACCGTCGGCAGCAAGCTGCCTCCTACACAAGATTCGGGAGCAAGCTCCCTCCCACACCCACTCGAGTCGGCAGCAAGCTGCCTCCCACAATGGATGGCAACTGTAGGAGCGAGCTTGCTCGCGACCGTCGGCAGCAAGCTGCCTCCTACACAAGATTCGGGAGCAAGCTCCCTCCCACACCCACTCGAGTCGGCAGCAAGCTGCCTCCCACAGGCTCGCGACGCTTCAACGCCGCGCGAGGCGATGCACCAGAAAGTAGTACAGCGCGCCCAGCAACAGCGCCCCGCCAATGAGCCAAAGCGACAGCCGCGTTAGGTCGCCATGCAACAAGGCGGCATCCTCGCCCGCCTTCACGCCTACCCAAGTCAGCACGCTGCACCACAAGGCAGCCCCCAGGAGCGTGGCCAGCGAATACCAGCCGTCGTGCAGCCGCACCAAACCGGCAGGCAGGCCGATGAGGTGCCGAATGACGGGCAGCAGGCGCGAAATGAAAATGCCCATTGCGCCGAAACGGTCGCTCCAAGCCTCCGCTTGGACCAATTTGGCGGGCGGCACCAACACATACTTGCCGAAGCGCAGTACCAGCGGACGGCCCACCAGCCGCGCACCCCAGTACATGAGGCTGGCCCCCACCCAGGAACCCAGCGTTCCGGCCAGAACCACGCCCTCTGGCGTCATGCCGCCCCGAGTTACGGCCACATGCGCGGCCACCGGAATGACCAGTTCCGAAGGCACTGGGAGAATGGAACTTTCTGCGGCCATCAACGCCGCCACCAGCCAGTAGCCGCCGTTGGCCAGTTCGTTGGCATACCAGGTCATCAGGGTCTGAATCATCGCTTGTCCGCTCCGGGGCGCCGGGCCCCCATGACATGGCCGTGGGCAGGTGCTGGCACCGCGGCGAAGCGCGCAGTGTGGCTGCGTCCGCCGCGGGAGTAAACTCCGACAGAACCTCGGAGAGCTCATGCCTCACGCCACTACCCGTCGCCTCATGAACCTGTCGGCCAGCATGCTCGGCCTGTGGTGGGCCACCGTGGCAGTAGCCCAGACGGCGGGCATGCTCACCGATATCGAAAAGCGCGACCAGGCAGCCACGATGGTCTCTTGGGTGTCGCCGGAAGGTGGCGCCGGTTTGGCGGCACGCGTGCGGCTCATCACCTTCAATGACTTCCACGGGCGCATCGAGGCGCGGCAAGTCGTTAACGGCGGCCCCGGCGAACCAGGCCGGCCCGTGGGTGGTGCGGCCGTAGTGAAGTCGTGGATCGACTCGCTCGTCGCCCAAGCACCCAAAGACGCGGTCATCATTGCCGCAGGCGACCAGATTGGTGCCTCGCCTCCCGTTTCGGCCCTGTTGCAGGACGAACCCACCTTCGCCTTCCTCGCGCACCTGCCACTGGGCAAGTGCCCACCGCTGAAGCCAGCGCCCATTCCCGACGTTCCGCAGACCACGGAATGCCGCATGGTAGCCACCGTGGGTAACCACGAGTTCGACGAAGGCACTGTGGAACTGGAGCGCATGCTCTACGGCGGCACCCACGCCAAGGGGCCCATGCTGCAAAAGCGGTACGCGGCCACGCGCGTGCCGTTCATCGTCGCGAACGTCAACCGTATCGCCAACCAATCCTCACTGCTCCCTCGCTCGGTCATCATTCCGGTAGCGGGTGTTCGTATCGGCGTAGTCGCCGCTGTCACTGCGGAGACGCCCTCCATCGTACCGGCGGGTGCTACTGCCGACCTGCAGTTCCTGCCAGAAGTAGCGGCCATCAACGCTGAGGTGAAGAAACTGCAGACGGAAGGCGTGCATGCCATCGTCGTAGTGCTGCATGAAGGCCTGACGCAGTATTCGCAGCCGGTGCAGGCGGTTCTGGACACTCCAGACGTGGCGGGCCGCTTGCTCGGACTGATCAAGGGACTCGATGCGGACGTCGACGTCGTCGTCTCCGGCCACACCCACAAGTACACGAATGCGCTGGTGCGTGGCAGCGGCAAACATCCGTTGCTGGTGACGCAGTCCTACATGTATGGCACGGCGCTCGGCGAAATCGACCTGCTAGTGAACCGCACGAACGGCGATGTGGTGGCGAAGCGTTCGCGCATCGTCACTACCTGGGGCGACACGGGCCCGGGCCTCGAACCCGATACCAAAGTGCAAAAAGAAGTGGACGAGGCGCACGCCAAAGTGGCGGCACGCGTAGCGCAGGTATTTGGTCAGGCACCCACTGCCATCACTCGCATCGTGGCCCGTTCGGGAGAATCGGCCATGGGTAACTTGGTAGCCGATGCGCAACGCGCAGCGGCGGGGGCCGACATCGCCTTCATGAATGCCGGCGGGCTGCGTACGGACCTCGACGCAGGCCCAGTCACTTGGGAAGACCTGTTCAGCATTCAGCCCTTTGGCAACAACGTCATGCGCCTGCGCATGAGCGGCGACCAGATACGTCGCGTGCTGGAGCAGCAGTGGAACCCGGATGACCCGTCAGGTCGCGTCGACATTGGCCGCATGCTGAAGACTTCAGGTCTGCGTTACCGCTGGGATGGAAGACTGCCATGGGGTGCCCGAGTTCTTGATCTGCAACTGGATGATGGACGCGCGCTCGACCCACAGGGCACCTACACCGTGGCCGCGAGCGACTTCATCGTGAATGGCGGAGACTTCTTCACGGCTTTTGCGGAAGGCACGGAAAAGACGGTGGTTGGCGTCGACCTGGACGCCCTCATCGCTTGGGTACAGCGTTCGACGGCACCGGTGAGCGCGGCCGTCGAAGGCCGCATCATCCGTCTGGACCCCTAACGGTAAAGCCAGCATGGCAGCAGAGACCCACCTCCGGATTGCGCGCTGGCTCACCCTGGTCGTGGGCTTGCTCATCATCTACGGTTCGCTGTATCCCTTCAGCTTCGTGGCTCCACCCAAAGGCAGCCTCGTTGCCTTGCTGACGCGATTGGACTGGGCACGCACTACCCGCGCGGATGTGCTGGCCAATCTCCTGCTCTACCTACCGCTAGGCGCCTTGCTGTCTTTCGCTCTACCCACCCGTTGGAGTGCCGCACGCGCCGCCTTCGTGGCCGCGGGCATCGGCACGCTGTTGGCGGCTACGCTGGAAACGCTGCAGGTACTGGAGCCCTTCCGTGTCGCCAGCCTCACCGACTTGGTACTCAACGGCATCGGCACTTTCGCCGGTGCTGTGCTGTCGCTTGGGGTGCGTGCCGCAGGAGAGCGCATGGGGCCCATGCTCGGCGCCATCGACCTGCGTGCCGCTCCGGTGGCATTGGCGCTGGTTACTTGCTGGCTATTCACGCGAATGGCGCCGTTCGAATGGAACGCCACCTGGGGAGCGTGGCGCCGCAGCCTTCGGCCGCTGTGGCAACACCCCAGCCTGCCATTGGGCGCGCTGCTAGGACACCTCGCGGCATGGGGCGTCATTCTAGTGGCGCTACGTGCCACAGTGCGCCGCGACGCCGGCTTCGTCGCCTTGGCCATGCTGGTGCTGTTGGTGGCCGCAGCACGCATCGCCGGCGCGGGGCACACGCTGGTATGGGCGGAACTGGCGCCCATGGTGCTGGTGCTGCTGACCTGGCCACTGGCAGAGGCATGGTCTGACCGCCGACTCGCCGCCACCGCGCTGGTGCTACTCGCCGGTGCCGTGCTGGTCGCTGGGCTTGCACCTGCGGGGTCCTTCGGGGGTTTGGCCAGCGCTGCCCACGAGTTCGCGTTGGCGCCACTGGATGTCAAAGCCCTCGGTACCCCCGCCTTGCTGGCACAGCGGTGCTTTACCGCCGGCGCTCTGGTCTGGTTGGTCTACCGGCTCGGTGTCAGCGCCTTGCGCGCAGGGCTGCTGGCAGGCGCTTTACTGCTGGCGGTCGAAGCTGTGCAATTATGGATGCCGGGACACGAATCCACCCTGACTGCACCCTCGTTGGCGCTGTGCGCCGCGGGACTCATCGCGCTCTTCGAACCGGAGACCTCATGAAGGCAATGCTCGCCAGTTGGTTATCCCTCGGCCTCATCGGCAGCGCGTTGGCTCAAGTGCCAGCAGGTTTGCCGACGAATGCGTCCGCGCCCCTACCAGCAACGGGGCCCGCAACGGGACCCATAGCAACAACCAGTACCGCCACCTTCGCGCAGCGCTATCTGGCGGGTGACTATGCCGGTGCCTTGCCACTCGCAGAAGCAGACCTGAAAGCACGGGCCGTGGCATCGCCCGGTTCACCTGACCACCTGACGGCACTGCTGAACTTGGCCAGCACGCAATACCAACTCGGCAACTATGCTGGAGCCGTGGATACCTTTGGTGCCGCGGCAAAATTGTCGGCGGAACAGTTCGGCGACAATTCCCCGCGTACTGTTAGTCCACTGCGTGGCCTCGGCATGGCCTTGCTGGCGCAACAGCGCCCAGCGGAAGCCGCCCCCATCCTCGCTCGCGCCGTGGCGCTGTCACGCCGCACGCAGGGCTTGTTCAACGACGAACAGGCGGCTATTGCCATCCCGTTGGTTGCGGCCTACCAACAGCTTGGCATGTACACAGAAGCCGAACGCGAACAGCAATACGCCTACCGCGGCGCCGAGGTGCATTTCGGCACCAACGACCTGCGCCTGTTGCCAGCGCTCGACCGCCTCGGCCGGTGGTACGAGGAAACCTCGCGCCCTGCGCAGGCACGCATGCTCCATCGCCGTGCTTTTACGATAGCAACTGAGCCCAAAAAAACCTCGGCGTCTGGCGCCGTACGCGCGCTCATTGGGGTGGCACGAACCTATTTCGTTGAGTACCGAGACGGTCCGGAAGTACAAGAAAGCATGGATGCCGGCACAGCGAGTTTCCGCTTCAGCACGGACAACGCCGCCATGCCGCAACCCGGCAACACGTACTACCTGGACCCACAGGCTGAACGCGCGCTACAACTCGCCATCGAAATTGCCGAACGTGCCCAGCATGCCGGCCTGCAAGAAGAGGCCATAACGAGCTATGGCGAATACCTGTTGCTGGATGGCAAGGCGGCCGCTGCCGAGAAGCAATTCTCGCGTGTGGCACTGCTGCGTACAGCGCGTATAGCGGCGGGGCTGGTGTCGGCACTGGAACCCGACCCATTGGCCACGCCAAAGCCGCTACTGGTGCGCAAGCCCGTGTTCGCACGGCGTAACGAGCAGTCGCTCAACGAGGATGTCGACACTCACACGACCGTGGTGACTGTAACGGTGACTCCGCAAGGCACCGTGACGCAGCCGAAGATAGTGAGTAGCGATATCAGTAGTACCCACCAACGCCAATGGACAGGCGCTCTGGAACGTGCGGTCTACCGACCCCGCTATGTCGACGGCAAGGCAGTGACCACCGAGGGCATGGAAGTAGTACTGGTGAGCCGCACCTTGAAGGCCGACCGACCGGCGGCGAAGCCAGAGGCGAAAGCGGACGCCAAGGCGGAAGCGAAAGCGGCGGAAGGCACGGAGACGCCACCGGAACCAGCCAAGGAGGCGTCGAGTTCCGACCCGACGCCGACGCCTCCGTAAAACCCTCAGGCCTCCAATTAGGCCTGACCGACGAAGTCCCGCTTGCCAACCTCCACGCCGTTGCTACGCAGAATTGCGTAAACCATGCTGGCGTGGAAGAAGAAGTTCGGCAGTACGAAGCTCAGCAGATAGGGCAGCGCGACGAAATTCATGGTCTGCCCGCCGGCGACCAGTGAAACCGCGCGGGCTTCCTGCCCGACAATCTCTGCCGCTGGCACGGACTGGACGAACTCGATGGACTTGTCGAGACGCACCTGCAACTCGGCGAAGGTCTTCTCCGTGTCTTCCCACTTCGGCACTTCGCGTCCGGCCAAGCGTGCCGTGCAACCCTTGGCGAAGTCACTGGCAATCTGCACCTGACGCACCAGCGTGAACATGTCGGGGAAGAGGCGCGCCATGGGCAGCACGTCCGGCTGAATTTTGCGGGCAGTGGCATGCGCCTCGGCCTTGGCGAGTACGCCCTTCATGGCCTGCAGTTGTTGAACGAAGACCGGCACGGAGGCCTGATAGAGATCGATGCTCATGGAGTTTCCTTGGGGGATTCGGGAGTAGGAAGCGGTACGGACTGCGGTACGGGCACGGGTGCCTCGCCACGCAGCACCTGCTGCACTACAGGTTGCAGCGGGAATTCAGTGAGAAACTTGGCGCCAGCATCACGCAAGGCGAGTTCCGTGGCGGCAGTAAGCGGCCCTTCGCTGCCGAGGCCAGAGCCGCTGCCGGTAGCGCCGTAGCCGGTATAGACCAGCGAATCCACCAAGCAGCCCTGCGAGTCGTGCACGTTCATGCGGAAGCGCAACGTCACTTGGTAAAGGGAACCACCGGCATCGCGCGGGGTGACGAACGCGAACTCCTCGACACGGGGCGCCAACACCAAGGCTAAGGCAGGCTCTCCCGGCGCATTCAGTGCTTTCACTTCGCGCACAGTGCGGAAAGTGGCCTTGGCCATGCGGTTGGCATGCGCTACCGCGGCCTCGCCCAGCGCCACTTGCCAGTCAATATTCCAGCGCTTTTCCTTGTAGACGTACTGGCGGAGCTCGCTGTCGAGATAGAGCCCGGCATCCAGCGGCAGGGGGTCCATCAGGGGCGTCGGCGAGCGGTCTACCGGGCGCACTTGGTTGGCACCGCAGCCTGCCAGCACCAACGGTAGCAGGCCCAACACAACCCAGCGGCGCATACGCTTGCCCAAGGACGGACCGACCCGATTACCGGCCTTGCTTGCACTCCGTACCGGAACCGCTTGCTCGCGAAATTCGTGTTTCATGGTGCCCCCCCATAGACCCTGATGATACGCCGCGCTGGCCCCATTAACGGGTGAGACCAACGAAGGTTCCCCCATTGCGCTGGCAGACAATCCGCATCAGCGTGGCAAAACGAATACTGGTGAACTGCGGTGCCGCCGGGTCCAGCGGGAACCCGATGGCATGGATGCGGACCAAGCGGTCGCCGCCTTGCGCACCACTGCGGTTGATGCGGTCGACTTGGTCGACCACCTGCTGAACGGAACCACCCGTAAACTCGTCGCCGAACACGTAAAGCGAAATCTTGCGATCGGCACTCCAGAAAGTGCGGATGGCCGCCACGATGCCCTCTACCGGGCTGGAGTTGGAGAAAGCCTGCCAGTTGCGGAAACGATCGAGAATGACTTTGCGCCGCTCCTTCGAATCGGGGATCCACTTGTTGCGATATTCACCGAACATATAGCCGCCTTCGTCATCCAGCACCTGGATTCCCTTCACCTTCGGGTAGACCTCCAGCACCTCACGCAGCTTCTGCTCGGCAAGACGCCAACTATAGTTCTGCATGGAGCCGGAGGTGTCGACGATGAAGATGATGTATTCGCTGTCGACAGGAATACCGCCCACCGGCGCATCTTTGGCGCGCTGATAGCGCTGCCCGAGCAGGCGCTGCATCTCGGCGCTGAGCGTCTGCTGCGCCACCGAAAGCTTGCCTTCCAGCTGCGAGGCCACGGCAGCGTCTTGAGTAGACGCCTTGTACTGCCCCTGCACGCGGTCCAGTTCAGCGCGCATCTGCGCAATCCGCGCGCGGATGGCCGACAACTGCTCTTTGCGTCCGACCAACTTGCGGTCCAGTGCTGCCACATCGCCACGCAGGGAAACCAATTCCGCTTCGCGCTTGGCGATGAGTCCCTTCAAGTCCACGTTGGTCTGCTCGATGACCTTCGGTGTGCCCACTTGCGTGAGCACCATGATGAGGATGAGCGCACCGAAGGCGCAGCAGATGCAGTCCAGAAAAGACATGCTGAAAACTTGAAACTCGCGATCGCGACGACGGGACCTCATGGCCAGTCCTTAGCCGGGCTCATGACGCCACCACCCGTGGCATTGGCGAGACGCCAAAACAGGAAAGGTGCCTGCGGGTCGCCTTCCATGGGCATCAACACCGTGCTCACGGGAACACGGCGGGGCAATACTTTCACGGCCTTCTCGAACAGTTTCATGCGGTCGTCGCCGTCGACAACTTTCTTCAGCAACGGCGGACTGGCACCTTGGGTCGGCAAACCATCGGTGACGAGCACAATGAGGTCCGGTGCCGGCGTCAGTCGGCCGGCAGCAGCGAAGGCGTTCTCTAGGCTCGTCCCTTCAGCGGGTACTGTTTTGCGCAATTGTTCGAGCGCACCGGCCACGGTCTTGGCCTCCACCGTCAACCACTTGTCCATGGAGCCAGCCACCAACGGCTTCGGCTGGGTGTTGAACACATAGAACTGCGCCTGCGCGCCAGACTGCAATTGGGTGGTGAGCCAGTCCACCGTGGCTACCGTCTGGCGCCATTTCTCGGTGCGCAGTTTTACGCTATCCGCGAGGTGGCGAGTACGCACGACGTTCACCACAGTTTCGTCGAGCATGCTGGCGGAAGCGTCGACCAAAAACAGCACGCGCTGCCCGCTTACCTTGAGGCCCGTCAGATACAGACGGTTGCCATCACCGGCCCGCGGACGCACGGATTCGCCGCCGGGTACTGGTTTCTTTGCGGTCGCCTCCAGGCGCTTCGCGCCTTCTTCCAGTGCCGCGAGGTCTGCCTTCAGCTTTTCCAAGCGTTGCCGACGCGCCAGTGCTTCGCTCGCTGCCGCTTCTGCTTCAGTCTGTTCTCGCGTCAGAGTATCTGCGGCCTGTGTGGCGGCACCCTGCGCTTGGACCGTCTTGTTCTCGGTCAACTCCATGGCGTTGCGAAGCACCACCAAGTTGCGCTTACCTTCAAGGACTTGCTGCTCCACCAGCAGAGCCTGCGCTCGCAAGTCATCGGTCTGCTTGTCCACATACAGCTTACCCTGCGCCGAAATAAGCACGTAGAGCAGCACTACCGA
>CALQLF020000064.1 GCA_943331345.2 Candidatus Planktophila lacus
ACGCGCAAGTCGAGGCGCGCCTCGCTGCGGAGGTGGTCCAACTGCGTGGCCAACTGCTCCAGCAACACACGGCCAACCACGCCCGGACCGATGAGGCCGATGGAAATGGTGTTCGGCGAGAGATAGAAACCGGAATGCACGGCGCGCAAGGCACGCGCCGAATTGCGGCCATCGATGACTACCGAGATGTTGCGCTCGCTGGCACCCTGCGCAATGGCGCGGATGTTCACCGAGGCGTCGCCCAAGGCGCTGAACACCTTGGCAGCCACACCGTGCGTGCCGGCCATGCCATCGCCTACCACGGCGAGGATGGCGCAGCCTAGCGTGACCTCGACGCGCTGAATTTGTCCTTCACGCAGTTCCGCATCGAAGGCGCGGCGTACGGCTTGCTCGGCGGCTTCCGCCTGCACGGCCGGAATGGCAAAGCAGATGCTGTGCTCCGAACTGCCCTGCGAGATGACGATGACGGAAATCTGCGCGTCGCGCAGAGCACCGAACAGACGCTGCGCCGTGCCCGGCACACCGATCATGCCGGCACCTTCCAGGTTCACCAGTGCCACGTCTTCGATGCTGGTTATGCCCTTGACGGCCAGCGTGGACGTGGGGTTCGCGCAAATCTTCGTGCCGGCTTTCTCCGGGGCGAAGGTGTTGCGAATCCAGATGGGAATTTCGCGTGAAACGGCCGGGGCCATCGTCTGCGGATGGATGACCTTTGCGCCGAAGTACGCCAGTTCCATCGCTTCGTTGTAGGACAGCGAATCGATGACTTGTGCGTCCGGCACCTTGCGCGGGTCCGCCGAGAGCACGCCGTCTACGTCCGTCCAAATGATGATTTCGTGCGCGGCTAGCAGCGCCCCGAAGATGGAACCGGAGAAGTCGCTGCCATTGCGGCCCAGCGTGGTTTGAATACCGCGCGCGTCGCTGGCGATGTAGCCGGTGATGACCAGCGTGCCCTGAAAGCCCGCGTTAGCTGGCACCAGCGCATCAACGCGTTGCTGGGAAGCTTCCCACTGCACCGCGGGGCCAAGGGCGCTCCACTCGACCACGACGACCTCACGCGCGTCCATCCAGCGCACTTCGCCCGGACGGCGGTTGCGCTCACGGAGGTAGCGGCTGAACAGCCGCGTGGACCAAATTTCACCGTAGCCGGACACCAGGTCGCGGATGTCCTGACCGGCGCGGCGCAGCAGGGCCACGGCCTGCAACAGGCCGGCGAGGTCGCGGCAGTCTTCAGCCAGCTGGGCCACGAAAGCGTCGCGCTCGGCAGCACCCAGCAGCTCCGTGGCGATGCCGACATGCTTGTGCTGGACAGCCGCGAGTTTCTCGGCAACCGCAGGGTCGCGGGCTTCAGCGAGAGCTACCAAGGCAAGGAGGGAGTCCGTAACACCCTTGCAGGCGGAAAGCACCACGCCAAGGCGCGGCTCCGGGTCCGCTTCGAGAATGTCGGCAACGCGCCGGAAACAGGTGGCGTCAGCAACACTGCTGCCGCCGAACTTGTGAACGCGCCACTGGCCTGCTGGCCGCGACAACGGAAGCACGGCCTCGGCCGCTGGAGTGGACATGGAATTCGCCTGCTGAAGACCCCGATCGAGCCGGGAATTCTACCGATTGCAGCGCAAAAAATCCACGCCCTTCAGGGGCTTACCCATGTAAGCCCGCCGACGAAAAACCGCTAGGAACTACTTCTTCTTGGCCTCTGCCGCAGGCTCCGCGGGCGTCGCAGCCTTCGCCTGCTCGGCCACGTGAGCCGAAGATTCCAGGCCCTCTACCGGATAGGAAACCGCTGCCAACTTGGCGTTGGAGACGTGCCCTGTCCCGATGGACGGAAATTTGGAATTGTTCTGGCTGAAGGACGGCGAGTACGGCCCATACGGAATGCCCTGCTTGTCTACCAGCAAAGCGGCCGCATTCGCCATAGTCGCCACTCGGGTGTAATCGCCAGACAACTTGTCTACGGCTGACTGGATGGCAGCAACGATGGCATCTGCCAGCAGATTTCCCGACCCGCCACCCGAAGTCTGAACGTTCAATGTCTGCTCGTCTTGCCAGAGCAGTTTATTGCCCTTGCCGTCCTTCAAGGTATAGACGAAATGAACGACGACATGGGACGACAAGATGGCGTATACCGCCCTCCACTCAACCACCTCGACGTAAAGGACGGCGTCGGCGCCAAATAGTCCAGCGACGCGGGGCGTTGAAGTGCCATGAATGAGTTGCGGGTCTGCCAGGCCGTCGCCTTCCAAGAGTTTCTTGGTCGCGTTGACTGGAAAGACGTAGTAGCCCCGCTCTGCGAGGGGCACGGACAGGGTGGTCAGGAAGTAGTCAGCGGCCTTGGTATCCACCGAGTGGTTGATGACCGGAACGACGAGCAGGGAACGGACAGCCGCTTGTTTAAATGCTGTGTAGTCCTTCGGCGCGGGCCCCGAAACACAACCAGCCATTGCAAGGGTTACCAGTACGAGCCCGGCGACGATGGGAAGAAATTTTCCTTTCATGGCGAGCACCTACGGGGTAACAGGGGTTGACGTGGGGAGCGGCGCAGACAGCCGACGAATCAGGCCAGACATCAAGGTGGCCGATTCCGGCCACTTGGCGCGCTCTTTCTCGAACCACATCACGGCTTCCCGGTCGTCGCCGACCTCGACCATGACATAGCCCATTTCCGCATACATTCCAGGCGGAACCCGGTCGACCCGCTCGGCGCGCTGGATGTTCTTGCGCAACTTGTCTGCAAAATCTTTCGATGCCTGTGGGTTCTTGGCGTACACCAACAAGTCTTGGCTGTAACTACCCCATTCATAGAGCGATTTTTGGGCACACCCCGAAAGCAGCACGACGAGCAGAACGGCTATGGTTTTTTTCATTGGTTTTTCCGATTGATTTCGCCAAAGAACGACGAGCGAATACGTAGCAGGTTACCTGCCGACCTTGATGACCTTGGTAGTGCCGTCATTAAAGAACACGGTGGAGTCGTGTACGACAGCGCCACCCTTCCGCACCGTCAGTCTGTGCACCCCTGAGGGCGCATTAAGTCGGTAGCTACGCTGTCCGGCAGGGACTGTCCCGATGCTGGTGCCGTCCACGAGAACCTCGGCACCGCCACCACCCCGGATTTCCACTCGGGCAGAGGTTTCCGTACGAACTTCAGCGCGCTGCGGCAAACCGCCGCAACCTGCCAAAAACAACAGGGCGATGGTCGCCGAGAACTTTACGATTTGACTCATGGGTAATCCTCACTTGCCAGTAACGACGTAGTCCGACAACGTCGCCGGGTCCAGCGAGCCACTGGCCAGCCGCGCGACGGCGCCCTCGTTGGTATCCGACTCACCAAAGAGCGAGATCACCTCGAGTTCCGCCACTTCCGACGCAGGGAGTTCGATCTCGAACCCAGTTTGCGGATTACGAATTTTCTTGCCGGAGCGCATCACCTTCAAGTGATCGCCTACACGAACCCCTTGCCGCTCACCGGCACCGATGAACACTTGGGAACCGTCCACGGCAAGCAATGCAGTCTTCCACGGGCGTGCAGCAAGCGTTCCCACCAAGCCTTCGAGCATGTCTTCGACTGCGACCGAGAGGGCCTTGTCGGTGAGCGTACCGTCGAAAGCCGAAGTACTGCCCAAACCCAGCACCAATTTCGTTTCGGTCGTAGCCTCACCGTCGCCGGTGGCGGAGTGGAACATGAGCCCCGTGCGCACATCCACGAGGCGGATAGCGACCTTCGCGTGGGCGCGTTGCACGCGACCGCTGTTGAAGAGGCCCTGCTTGCCATCTTCAGTACGGCCGAATTCCACGACGGAACCGATGATGAGGACATCGGCACCAATGGTGTTGCCGCCCGCAGCGCGTGACTGCTCGCCCTCAATTTTGCCGATGTCTTGCCGCTCTAGGACCAGAAAGCGACCCGTCTGCGTCAGGTAGGCGGCAAGAATGTCCGAAGCTTGTTTGCCGAGCGGATCACCTTCGGCATCGGTGAGGAGACTGCGGCCGTAACGGGTCTCGTTGGTGAAACGGCCAATGGCGATTTTCAATTTGAAGGCGCGGGCCGGCGGAGCGGGAACGGGCACGACGACTGGGGCAACGGATTGGGCAGAAACCCCAGATGTTGCCAGCGCAAGACCCATAGCAAGCGAACTGGCCAATAGACGCATTCGAATCATTGTTTGCCCCATAAATATTCTGACGTTTTTTTTACACTAACACCTCAAGCGCAAATACCGAAAAGATTCGCACTGCGTTTTCGATATCTATTTTTGCGTCCGCCGCCGGTGCCAACTGACCAGCAACTTCACCACGCCCGGCAGCCCCAGCAAGCGCACCAGCACCCGGCCTAGAACGCGCTGCGTCGGGGAGCCCTGAAACGGCTGCCCCAGAGGGGCCAGCAGGCCCGGCAAGGCGCGGTGCCAACGCAGCGCAGCCAAGGGCACGGTCCAGACGGGCGCCATGGAGCCTGCGTTTCCAACATTACTGGAAGCGCCATTGATCGGCTTGGCAACTAGGGTCCATTCCCCAGCCAGCGCCTGCGACACGGAGACGCCACCGGGGGCCGCCTCCAACCAATCCGCCGGGCAAGGCGTCGCAGCCGTCGTGATGTGAATCTCGCCTTCCCTGCCGCGCAGCGTCAGACCGTCAGGGCGCTGCACTACGTTGACGGGCGCGCTGATTTGGAACACCAACGGCCCCGCCGCTTCAGCCACGCCGTCCGCCCTTGGCAGGCCCGGCACCGGGGCCAGAACGCGGACGAGCACCAGCAGGAGGCGCCGAGCGTGGGCCGGGACGTGAACCCGCAGCCGCGCTACCGCGCGAGCCACTGGGCGGCGGACGCCGCCCGCTTTCCACGCCGGTGTGCTGGGTACGGAAGGTCTGCGGGGAGCCAGGCGCAGCACCCGCCGCCCGCGGACGCGCGCCTTCGCCGCGCACCATGCCTTCCGGCTTCGGCGGTGCGCCGCCCGTGCCGGCGGGCTGCCACGCGGGCACCAACTGGTGCTTGCCGGCGCCAATGAGATCCGAACGCCCCATGCGGCGCAGCGCGTCGCGGAGTTCCGGCCAGTTGTTGGCGTCGTGGTAGCGCAGGAAAGATTTGTGCAGACGACGCTGCTTCAGGCCCTTCGGGATGTACACCGTCGGGCTGCGACGCGTGACCTTATGCAGCGGGTCCTTCCCGCTGTGCCACATGGCCGTGGCCGTGGCCATGGGCGACGGCAGGAAGGCCTGCACTTGGTCGGCGCGGAAGCCGTTCGTCTTAAGCCACAGGGCCAGTTCGAGCATGTCCTCGTCCGTCGTGCCCGGATGGGCCGCGATGAAGTACGGAATAAGGTATTGCTCCTTACCCGCCTCCTTCGAGAACTTGTCGAACAGCTCCTTGAACTTGTAGTACGTTCCCATGCCGGGCTTCATCATCTTCGACAGCGGGCCTTCGCTGAAGGCCTCCGGCGCAATCTTCAAATAGCCGCCCACGTGGTGCTGGGCCAGCTCCTTCACGTACTCGGGGCTTTCGATGGCGAGGTCATAGCGCACACCCGAAGCCACCAGCACCTTCTTGATGCCGGGCAACTCGCGCGCCTTGCGGTAAAGCTGGATGAGCGGGCCGTGGTCCGTGTTCAGGTTCGGGCAGACGCCCGGGAACACGCACGAAGGCTTGCGGCAAGCCGCCTCAATCTCGCGCGTCTTGCAGGCGATGCGGTACATGTTGGCCGTGGGGCCACCGAGGTCCGAGATAACACCCGTGAAGCCCGGCACCGAATCGCGAATCTGCCCAATCTCCTTCAGCACCGACTGCTCGGAACGGTTCTGAATGATGCGGCCTTCGTGTTCTGTGATGGAGCAGAAGGTACAGCCACCAAAGCAGCCACGCTGGATGGTCACGGAGAACCGGATCATCTTGTACGCGGGAATCTTCTTCTCGCCGTAAAGCGGGTGCGGCACGCGCTGGTAAGGCAGTTCGTAAACGCCGTCCATTTCCTTCGTCGTCAGCGGAATGGGCGGCGGGTTCAGCCACACATCGGCATCGCCATGGCGCTGCACCAGCGCGCGCGCATTGCCAGGGTTCGCCTCGGCGTGCAGCACACGGCTCGCGTGGGCATACAGCACCGGGTCGTCTTTCACGGCTTCAAACGCCGGCAAACGAATGACGCTGTGGTCGCGGTCGGGGCGCTTGACGCGCGTGCGCTTCAACGCAGCTATGGATACGGTAGCGATAACGCCATCCGCATCGGGCGTGGGCATGCTGTTGGCACGAGCGCTGGTGCCATCGTCGACCGCCTCGCTACGCGAAGCCGGAAACACATTGGCCGTGGCCAGCGTGCGCTGGCGTTCGTCTTCCATGGCATACGGGTCGATGGCAGGCGCCAAAGGGCCCGGCTCGTCGAGCGTGGTGGAATCCAGTTCCGTCCAGCCTTCCGGCACTGTGCCCACGGCCGCGCCGCGTTTCAGGAACGCCGTGCCGCGAATATCGGTGAGCTCAGTAACAGGCTCGCCCTTGGCAAGACGGTGGGCGATCTCCACCACTTGGCGTTCGCCGTTGCCGAAGACGAGCAGGTCCGCCTTGCTGTCGAGCAGCACCGACCGGCGAACTTTTTCGGACCAGTAGTCGAAGTGCGCGATGCGACGCAGCGACGCTTCGATACCACCGATGATGAGCGTGGCATCGGGAAACGCTTCACGAGCACGCTGTGCGTAAACGATGACGGAACGGTCCGGCCGTTTGCCGCCCTCGCCGTCCGGCGTGTACGCGTCGTCGCTGCGCATGCGACGGTCCGACGTGTAGCGGTTCACCATCGAGTCCATGTTGCCGGCGGTGATGCCGAAGAACAGGTTCGGGCGGCCAAGCTCCGCGAACGCATCGGCACTTCGCCAGTCCGGCTGAGCAAGAATGCCGACCCGGAAACCCTGGGCTTCCAGCAAGCGCCCAACGAGCGCCATGCCGAAGCTGGGGTGGTCGATGTAGGCATCGCCGGTGACCAGGATGATGTCGCAGGAATCCCAGCCGAGCAGGTCCATCTCCGCGCGGGAAATGGGCAGGAAGGGGGCAACGCCAAAGCGGGCAGCCCAGAACTTGCGGTAGGAGAACAGCCCGGGGGCTGTTGGCATGGCGGCGGGAGACGAAGTTTTCACCCGACTATTGTACGGGGTCGAGACGGCTCTGTGAGGCTGCTTGCGGCTAACTGCGGTATTTGTGGGAGGCTGCTTACTGCCGACGGCTAAGTTTTACCAACTGTAGGAGCGAGCTTGCTCGCGACTCTTTAGAGTCGGCAGCAAGCTGCCTCCTACAGGGTGACATTCCGCAGCAAGCTGCCTCCTACAGGGTGACATTCCGCAGCAAGCTGCCTCCTACAGGGTGACATTCCGCAGCAAGCTGCCTCCTACACTGCAAGGGCTGTATCGATTACAGCCCCAAATCGCGGGCCACGGCCGGGTGAACCACCTTGCCAGCCACGACGTTCAGGCCTGCGGCCAAGCCTGCATCGTCCTGTACAGCCTTCTCCCAGCCCTTGTCGGCCAGCGCCTTCACATACGGCAGCGTCGCGTTGTTCAGCGCGAAGGCGGAAGTGCGGGCCACGGCGCCCGGCATGTTGGTGACGCAGTAGTGCACCACGCCGTGCACTTCGTACGTGGGTTCCGCGTGCGTCGTCGGGCGGCTGGTAGCAAAGCAACCACCCTGGTCGATGGCGATGTCCACCACCACCGAACCTGGGCGCATGCCACGAATCATGGCCTCGGTCACCAACTTCGGGCACGCAGCACCAGGAACGAGCACTGCGCCGATGACAAGGTCCGCCTCGCTCACCGCCGCCTCGATATTGGCGGCATTCGAGAACAGCGTTTTCACGACGCCGCCGAACTGCACATCCAGTTCGCGCAGGCGCTTGATGCTGCGGTCGATGATGGTGACATCGGCACGCAGGCCTAGCGCCATCTCGGCGGCATGCGTGCCGGAAACGCCACCGCCAATGACGACGACCTTGGCCGGCTTCACGCCCGGCACGCCGCCGAGCAGCACGCCCGCGCCGCCCATGGCCTTCTGCAGGCAGGTGGCGCCCACTTGCACCGACATGCGGCCAGCGACTTCGCTCATGGGGGTGAGTAGCGGCAACGAACCGTCGGGCGCAGTGACGGTTTCATAAGCGATGCAGGTAGCGCCACTGGCCATCAGCGCACGCGTCTGTTCAGCATCAGCAGCAAGGTGCAGATAGGTGAACAACAACTGGTCCCGGCGCAGGCGCGCGCATTCGACCGGTTGCGGTTCCTTCACCTTCACAATCATGTCCGCCGCTTCGAACACCGCTTCAGCGTTCGCGACGATGGTGGCACCGGAGGCCACGTAGTCGCCGTCGCTGCAACCCACGCCGAGGCCAGCACCAGACTCCACCGCCACGGAATGACCAGCAGCAACCAGTTCGCGCACCGAAGCCGGCACCAGGCCGACGCGATATTCATGGACCTTGATCTCGCGGGGAACACCGATCTTCATGGCAAGTCTCCTGAATGGTTGCGCGCTGCCTTCAGCCACGCCGATAGTTGTCAGTTTGCAGCGGACCCGTTCGCAGCGGCTTGCCTATTCAGGCTTGAAAAGACCCATTACTGGCATTTTCTGTCGCTATAGGTAAAATTATCCGCAGATTCTTTCGGAATACGCCATATGCTCGCCGAACTCGACCGCACCGACCGCCGCATCCTGCAGGAACTCCAGCGCGATGGCCGCGTTCCGAATGCTGAACTGGCACAGCGCGTGGGGCTTTCGGAAAGCGCTTGTCTGCGCCGCGTAAAGGCGCTGGAGAAGTCTGGTGTTATCGCGCGCTACATCGCCGTGCTGGACCCCGCCAAAGTGGGCCTATCCACCAGTTTCCTGGTGCGTCTCACGCTGAACCGGCAGACGGACCGCGACTTCGCTGCTTTCGAGGAAAAAGTCCGAACGGTGCCTGAAGTGATGGAGTGCTACCTGACCACTGGCGGCAGCGACTATGTCCTGCGCGTGGTGGCACACGACGCCGCGGACTTCGAGCGCTTGCACAGCAAAGTGCTTACGAAGCTGCCCGGTGTGGCGCGCGTAGAAAGCAGCTTCGTGCTGCGCCCGGTCGTTCAAGCCGTGGGGCTGCCGCTGAGCCATTGAGGGAACGGCGCGAAGATGGTGAGCCGGGTGGGGATCGAACCCACGACCAACGGATTAAAAGTCCGATGCTCTACCGCTGAGCTACCGGCCCACATTTCAGGCGGCGCAGTATAGCCGATGCTGGGGAGCGCCGGCGCTCAGGCTGTGACTCGCGCCCGAAACGGAGGCAATCGACCATAGGTCGCCGCGCGCCAGAGGTATTCGAACGGGCCGAACTCGTAGCGACGCAGCCACCAGCAACTCAGTGGCAACTGCACCAGACCGTAGAAAGCGCAACAGATGACCAGCAAGCCAGCCGCACCCACGTGACCACGCAATCCGAAGCCCCAACCGTAGAAGACTACCAAGCCAAAGGCTGTCTGAACGAGATAATTCGTCAATGCCATTCGCCCGGCAACCGCCATTGGACGCAGGCGTTCGCGCCAGACAGGACGCTGCAGCAGCATCAGGAAGCACAAGACGTAAAATGCGGTCAAAGACAGTCGGCAAAGGCGATAACAGACGCTGGAAAATAGTCCCAAAGCCGTAAGGCCATCCTGCGGCTGGTACAGAAAGTCTTCGAGGGCAACCACACCCCCCGTGACTAACCCTACCGCGAGCAAAATCCATCGCCAACGGGCCAATACCGGCAGGTGTACAGCGACGTTCCGGTACCAGCCTCTTCTGCCGATGAGCAACCCGAGACACATCGTGGTGAGGATGAGCATGTATTCGGCAAATAAAGAAGGCCGCAGGTACGCCGCGGTGTAGTAATACACCGCGTCGTAGAAAGTCCTGTGGACAGCCTGCAGAAAGCCCCCGTGCCCGAAGACGCTATCGTCCAAGGCAAACCCGGAACGCGCCACGGCCATCGTTTGCTGAAAAATCTGCGGGGACATCTGGGAGAATTGCCATATTCTGACCACCGACGGCAAAAATATGCAGCCCAGTGCCAGCACCAGAATGCCGCGATCAGACCACCGCCTGAGCCACAGCAGAATAAAGCCGAGTAGAGCGTAGACATGCAAAATGTCGCCGGTCCAGAAGAACAACATGTGCACCGCGCCCATCAACAAAAGCACAGCAAGCCTTCGCAAATAGACGTACGCTGCCTCGGATGCAGGCAGAGAAGCCTCCAACCGCTCCAACTGCAAAGTGAAGCCGATGGCGAATAGCATGCTGAACATGCTGTTGAATTTTCCGGAAAGCAGTATGTCGGTAAACAGGAAAGCCGCCTGATCCCACCAAGTTGCCCCGGGGATACCTGCCCCCAGATACGCGGAAGAATTGAGGGCAAAAGTTGGCAAGTTCATGATGAAAATACCAAGAAGCGCGAGGCCCCGGACATAGTCGAGGTCTTCGAATCGTTCGCCTGAGCGGGTCGGCAAAACTTGCGCGGTCATACTCGTTCTCCCCGTGACGAGCTGAATTTCCAGCACCGGCGCGCGAACGGTCGGCGCCATCGTTCCCCTGACTAACAGTAGCAGCGCCGTCTACCGGGAGACAAGCCTTGGCGTCCTAGCCCTTCCCATACCTCGTTGGGTCCGCGACCCCCGCCGCGGCAAACCCTTCGCGCCGCAACCGGCAACTATCACAACGTCCGCAGGCGAGGCCCTCCGGCGATGCTTGGTAGCACGACACGGTCATCCCATAGTCCACGCCCAGCGTGCTGCCCGCCTGAATAATGCCCGCCTTGCTCAGGGTCACCAGTGGGGCGCGTACCCGGAAATGGGGTGTGGCGCTTTCCACGCCCGCCTTGGTGGCTAGGTTCGCTAGGCGCTCGAAAGCCTCGACGAAAGCCGGACGACAATCGGGGTAGCCGGAATAGTCCACGGCGTTTACGCCCACCCAAAGTTCGGTAGCGCCCACGACTTCAGCCATACCGAGCGCTAGCGCCAGAAACACCGTGTTGCGGGCCGGCACGTAAGTGACCGGAATGCCTTCCGCCAAGGGCGCGGCGAAAGCGCCGGTAGCGGCATTGGTTGCGTTGACCGGTACAGCGATACTGTTATCCGTGAGAGCCGAGCCACCCAACCCGCCGGTGTCTATCTTCATGACGCGATGCTCGACAGCACCCAAGGCCACGGCAAGGCGCGCCGCGGCCAGCAGTTCGGCACGGTGACGCTGGCCGTAGTCGAAGCTGACGGCGTGGCAGACGCGCCCTGCTGCGCGCGCCATGGCCAGCACCGTGGCCGAATCCAGCCCACCGGATAGCAAGACCACGGCGCGGACGGGCGCATCTACCGGTGTGTTGTCGTTGCTGAGTGCGTTCACTTATTCAAGCTCATGTTCCAAGCTTATTCTTAGAGCTCATTTTACTGGCTTATTTTCCCGGTTTATTTTTCCGGCTTATTTTCCCGGCTTATTTTCCCGGCGTGTCGCCCCAGAGCAGTTTGTGAAGCTGCAACTGGAAGCGCACCGCGAGGCGGTCAGCGAGAATCCATTCGGCCAGTTCGCGCGGTTGCACTTGGCCCTGCACCGGACTGAACAGCACTTGGGTCTTCGCGCTCAACGCGTGCTCCGCGACGAAAGCACGGGACCACTCGTAGTCCTCGCGGCCGGCGATAACGAACTTCACTTGGTCGCCGGCCTGCAGCGACTCGAGGTTGGGCAGGAAGTTGCGTTCCTGCTCACCCGAACCCGGTGCCTTCACATCGATAACCCGATGCACGCGCGGGTCCACGCCGCGCGCGTCCAGCGCACCGGAGGTCTCCAGCGACACGGAGTAGCCTGCGTCACATAAGGCCGTGAGCAGCGGCAAGCAAGCCTTCTGTGCCAACGGCTCCCCACCGGTCACGCACACATGCTTCACGCCGAAAGCGGCCACCTGCGCCAGCACAGCGTCGAATTCATGCCACTGCCCGCCGGTGAACGAATAGGTGGTGTCGCACCACACGCAGCGCAAAGGGCAACCGGTAAGGCGCACGAACACCGTAGGCCAACCCACGGCGTCCGCTTCGCCCTGCACCGAGAGAAAGATTTCGGTGAGACGCAGGCGCAACGGCGCCGTGGTGGACATCAGCGCGCCTTGCTGCCGTCGAAAGTGGCGAGCCGGGCCGCTGCTTCCTTGGCCGCCGGCGTGCCGGGGAATTCATTAACGACGCGACGCAGGCTCTTGCGAGCCCCAGCCCACTGCCGCAGTTCCACTTGGCAATACCCGGCTTTCAGCAACGCGTCGGAGCGCTTGCGCGAATCGGGGAACTGCGTCACCACCGCTTGGAAGGCCTCGAGTGCTTCGGCGTAGTGGCCATCTACGTAGTGGGCTTCACCCAGCCAATAGGCAGCGTTATCACGCAGAGCACTTTCCGGGTAACGCTTGGCAAACGCCACCAGCGCTGCCGTGGCACCGGCGTAGTCCTTGGCGCGCAGCTTGGCCAAAGCCGCTTGGTAGGCCTCTTCATCGGAACCCGCAGTGGCTGCGGTGGCGCCGGCAGAGCCCGCGCCAGAAGCACCAGCCTCGTTGCCAGCGGAACCCATCGCCCCGGCAGGGCGCGCCTCCACTACAGACAGACGACGGTCGATGTCTGCATAAAGATTGCGCTGCTCTTCGCTGCCCTTGCGCGCCAGTTCTTGCAACTGTTCCAGTTCGCCACGCAAGGCGCGCAGTTCCCCGGACTGAGCGTCCAATTGGCGCTGCAGTTCCAGCAACGCTTGCGCTTGGCGTTCCACCACCGCCACGCGGCCTTCAATCGCTTGTGCGCGGCCTTCCACGGTGGCCGTGCGCGCCTCGACTGCCGTCGCCTTCACATAGGCCGGCTCTTCTTCGGGCGGCGTGGTCTGGCAGCCCGCCAACAAGGCGGCGAACACCACGCCCGGCAATACCACTCGGCTGAACTGCGCTTGCACGCGAAACCCCTTCGGCGCCGCTAGCAGCGCCAACAACGCTTACGGCAGGTAGACCATTTCCACGCGACGGTTCTTGGCCCAGGCTTCCTCGCCCTCGCCTTCACCACCAGCCGCCGGCTTCTGCTCGCCGAACGACACCGCTTCCACCTGTGCGTCTTGTGCACCGGCCAGCTTCAAGGCCTTCTTCACGGCTTCAGCGCGGCGAAGACCCAAGGCGTTGTTGTAGCTGTCTGAACCGCGCTCGTCGGTATGGCCTTCCAGACGCACGTGGGCGCTACCGGCACCGAGACGCTTGCCATGGGCCGCCACCACGCCAGTGAACTCTTCGCTAACCACATCGCTGTCGAGCGCGAAGTAAATGACAGTGCGCGCTACCAATGCGGCGTCCGGGTCCGGCAACGGCTGCGCCGCCGTCAGCGCGCTGTTGTCCTGGGCAGTCGTAGCCGCAGTGGCGGCAGCGTTCGCGTCCGTCGCGGGCTGCACCGGAACCGCAGCGCCGCTGGAGGCACCGGCGTCGGGAAGCGTCGTCGGCTTCTTGGGGCAGCCCGCCAGCAGCAGCGTGGCGCCAACCAGAACAAACAGCGGCAACTTTTTCATGGGGTGAACTCCAGAGGGGAAACTGAATTTTACACGCGTCAAGGCAAGCGCCCCCAGGTGGGGCTGCGAATATCGGCGGCAGCGGTGGACAAAACGGTGCGCGCGCCGCTATCGATGGCGACGGTAGCGAGCACACCGCGTCCGCCGCGACGAGCAGCGAACACCAGCCACTGCCCATTGGGCGCAAACGCTGGCGATTCATCGTTGGGGCCTTCGGTGACCACGCGCGGCGCACCACCGGTCAACTCCTGCACGCCAATGCGGTAGCCGCCGGATGCGCTGGTGACCAGCGCCAGCCGCGAACCGTCCCCGGAAATGCGCGGGCGAGCGTTGTAGCCGCCCTCAAACGTCACGCGTTGTGGCTTGCCACCCGCGAGCGATGCGCGGTACACCTGTGCACGGCCACCCCGGTCCGAGGTGAAGTACAAGGACTGCCCATCCGGCGAAAACGTCGGTTCCGTGTCGATGGCCGGGTCTTCGGTAACGCGCAGCAGGCTGTTGTCCGCCAAAGTGAGCAACCACAAATCCACGTTGCCATCGGTACTGGCAATGGCCAGCGCCAAGCGCGTGCCATCGGGCGACCACGCCGGGGCATCGTTCAGGCCACCGCGTGCTGATACGCGTTGGCGCTCACCCGTGCGCAATGCCTGTACCCACACAGCCGACCGCCCGCCTTCGAAGCTCACATAAGCGAGCCGCGTGCCATCCGGCGAAAAGGCCGGCGCCATGAGCGGCTGCGCCGACGTGAGCACTGTGGCCGCATTCTCGCCATCGGCATCGGCTACCACCATCCGAAACTTCTGCTGTGGCGCTCGGCCCTCTACCGCTACATACGCCAAGCGTGAGGCAAACGAGCCGGGAACGCCCAGCAGTTTTTCATACACGGCATCGGCAACACGGTGCGCCCCGGTACGCAAGCCAGTGAAGCTGGCAGCCACGCTCTGCCCCAGCAAGCGCTCGCCGGTGGTGACACTGTAGAGCTCGTAATCCACCGCATAGCCGGTCCCTACGGCACGCACTCGCCCGACGAGCACGTGATTCACGGCCAAGCGGCGCCAGTCGGCCCAGAGCAGTGGCTGCCCCGGCGCCGGGCTGGATAACAAATCTTGTCGCGCGAGAACGGCGAAACGCCCGGAGCGCTCGAGGTCTGCGGTAACCACCGCGGCGACGTCCGTGGCTGGCCCGACGTTGTCGGCGAACGGCACCACGGCAATGGGCAACGGCGCCGAGCTGCCACGAGTGATCTGCACCACCAACTGCGCACTGGCGAGGCCGGGTACCGCGGCCAGCAAGAACCACAGCACAAGGTGCGCGGCACGGCGCAGCAACGCTGATGGCATTACACGGGCTGCCAACATCGGCAAGGTCTCATTCATCGGGCGTGAACTCCAAAACCAGCTTGCGTTCGAACAGGCGCGGATCTTTCGGAAGCGGCAACGGCGAAGATTTCAATACCGCCGCACGCAAGCTTTCGCGAACGGCTTCATCGCCATTGCAGGCCTCCACCACCGCAGACACCACGGTACCGCCAGGCACCAGCGTCACCGCCACACGGC
>CALQLF020000065.1 GCA_943331345.2 Candidatus Planktophila lacus
GAAATCGGCGACGGCGAACGGCAGGCGAAGATGCGCGAATTCTTCAAGCAATTCGACGGCGCCTTCCGGCTATGGGTTCGCGGCGAATTCAATCCGCCGGGCGTGGAGTCCTGGGCCACTTTCGCGGCCCGCGTCGCCACGGCGCTGGATGTTGGGTGTGCCGCCGCCACGGACGCCTTTGGTCGCCCGCTGCCCGATGGTGGCCGCACCATCGTCTTCACCAGCGGCGGGCTAGTCGCGCAATCCCTCGGCTGCTTGCTGGGGCTACGCGACGAGCAAGTGGTGGACCTGAGCTACAACGTCCGCAACACCTCGCTCACCGAAGTGAACTGGACCGGGCCGCGGCGCACTTTGGGAATGTTCAACGCGGCGCCGCACCTTACCGAGACGACTCTGGTTTGACCGGCGCTTCCGGCGTCGGCACCGGGACTGGCGCTGCGGGCGCGGTTGCTGCAGGCGCTGCCGGAGCCGCGGCCGGCGTCTTCTTGCTGCGCTTGCGCTCTTCGCGCGGCGGTTCGGTGGAAGCCGTAAGCGACCGTAGCGGGTACCGCTCCCCGCGCACCAAAATGTACGAATAGCGGTCGAAGCTGCCGGGGCCGCCAGCCACGAAACCCACGCTCTCCGCCCACGGCAAATCCGGGCATTCCATGAACAGCTCGGCGTAGTACCACTTGCGGCTCGCCCGTATCCACAAGCCCTTGCGCCCATTGGCGCGCCAGCTGTCGATATTGCGGTCGGGAAACACGATGGAGGCTTGTGGCGGCAGCGCTTCCTTGCCAAGCGCGGCGCGTTCGGCCTCTGAAACCAGCGGTGGCGTTTCTTCGCCGGCCTGCGCCATGCCAGCTGCCATCGTCAACGCCATGAGGGAAGCCATCGCCCATGGCACCACGAAGCTACTGCGCGCCCGCCCACAGGTTAAACCGGAAAGAGCACGGAATCGGGACATCACGGTTCTCCTCAGGGGCAAAGCGCCCTACCCAGTTGGAAACTAGCGCCGGCGTTTGGTTCCTGCCGTGCGCAACCGCTCATGCGGTCACGCGCTCACGTGCTCATGCGGTCATGGAGCCGTATCGAATACCCATTCGCGTTCCGGCCAGCGCAGTGCCGCCAAGCGGCCCGCAAACGGTTCGCCTTCCGGGGCGCGACCTGCCGCCTCGCGTTCTTTGCGCTGTCGGTACCGGGCGCCCACGCTGAAGTCTGCACACCAAGCCGGCGCCCCGGCCGTTGGCAACGGCGCCAGCGGCGCACAGCCGGCAAAGAGGTCGGGTTCGCCGCGACTGTAGCGGCTGCGCGCCTCGTCTTCGATCCAGCGCCAGTAGTGCCCGAACACCACGGGCACGGCAGACCGATACTCGCGCCACCAGGCCACGCGGTCCGTCATGCGCCATTTGCCATTGGCCCAGAATGGCGCCTCGGAAACCTTCTCCTGCCCCGAACAGAGCACCGCCAGCGGATGGTTCATCTGCAAGAAGGCGTCGTGCACCGCGTAGGCCGGCCGCATGGGCGGCACTTCGCTGGAAGCACCGGGGAAAGGTCCCATGACGGACCGCTCAGCTTCCATCGCGGCTGTCACTCCACTCTCTTCGGCCAAGCGCTCGACCTGCACGTCCAGCTCTGCATACAACTCCGCTACCGGCCGGTTGTCGCCGGCCGCCATGCGCTCGTGGCACCAGCGCAGGCTCTGCTCACACCACGAGGCGTGCACCACCCGCAGGTCCGGCCGTTCCAGCGCCAGCGGCAAGGGCTCCAGCATCGCGTCTACCCAGCCCCGCTCGCTGGGCTCCAGCCATTCACAGGGGCCGAAATGCGCCACAGCTTCGGCGGAAGGCGGACCGAAGAACCAATCGTTGCCGTGCTTGCGGTCGCGCCGCAGCAAGTTCAGTTCGTGGTTACCCATGAGGCACTGTGCCAAACCCGCTGCCAGCAAGGGCTGCACGAAGCGCAACACCGCCACACTCTGCGGACCGCGGTCAACGAGATCGCCGACGAACACCAGCCGTCGACCAGCGGGATGAATGCCTTCGGCGTTGTAACCCAAGCGCTCCAGCAAGACCTGCAGCGCAGCGAATTCACCATGAATGTCGCCGACCAAATCGAGTGGGCCGTCGAGAAGAGGAGCAACCAGCATGAACTTCACTTACTCCGTTGACCGAACACCACGCTACCGAGGATGAGACCCCCGGCGGCCAGCATGGTGATTGTCGGTGCCTCGCCGAGCAAAACCCAAGCCCAGCAAACACCGAACAGCGGCACGAGATAAGTGGTGAGTACTGCACGCGTCGTACCCACGCGCTGCAGTAACCGGTAATAGATGCCAAAAGCGATGCCTGAACAGAGCACACCCAGTAGCGCGCTACAGATCCAAGCGGTCGTGGAGACCTTCCCCGCAGGCCAGTCCGCTGCGGCGAACGGCAAGAGTACCAGCGCAGACACTGCCAGCGAACAACCTGCGACGGCCACCGGTGGCACCCCCGCTATTGGTCCACGCAGGAGGTTCACGGCGAAGCCATAGCACAGCGCGGCGACGCAGCCGGCCAGCACAGCCAAATCCACCTGCGCACCCGCCGCCTTGTCCCAGGCCAGCAGCACCACCCCGGCAAAGCCCACGCAGAGCGCTACGGCACGCCGCCAACCCACTTGCTCACGGAAGAGCACCACGGCCACCAGTGCGGCAAAGAGCGGCGTAAGACTATTGGTGATGGCCATGACGCCCGCCGGCGCATGCCGCGCGCCCCACGCGAACAAGAGGAACGGCAACGCGGAGTTCAGCAGACCGATGAGCGCTATGCGCGGCAGCAAGGCCAAGCGCAGCGAGTGCCGCACCGGCCAGACCGCTGGCAGCAACACCAGCGTCCCCAGCCCCACGCGCACCGCAGCCAGCGGCAAGGCGCCCATCTCCGGCGCGGCTACCCGCTGAAACAGGAACGAAGCACCCCAGATGGCACCGAGCAGAATGATTTCGAAGGGCGTCTGCCAATCGACGGGGGTAGTGGAGGGAGTGCTCATGCGGCGGCGATTATGCGCGGACAGTGCTTGCATCACCATCGCCGCATTCAGTGGTAAGCCGAAACCAAAGCTTTTCCGGCCCCTCTAGTGTTCGCCACACGGAGGTGCAAAATGCCAACCAGACACCCGAAGAGTACCCATCGACCAGGCTTCGGCCAAGGCTTTCAGGCTTGTCCGCTGGAGACCGCCTTCGAGCGCCACTTGCGCCGACCCACACGCCGGGCCGTCGACCACTGGAGCGCCACTCTCGGCGGAACGCTCTACACCGAACTGCAGGAACTGGCCGCCGTACTCGGCCCATGGCCGAGCCTGCATCGCGGCAGCGAGACCGTGCTTGTTCTGCCGGGCTTCATGGGCAGTACGCTGGGCCGCGCGGGTGAGCCTGCCGTGTGGTTCAACCCATTGGCCATTGCTGCAGGCCAGCTCACCGCACTGCGTCTACCCGAGTCTGCGCACTATGTGGCGGCCGGGGTGATGCCCTTCGTTTATCTGCGCCTGCGCTGGCGCCTGCGCGCCGCCGGCTACCGCGTGCACTACTGGCCCTTCGACTGGCGGCTGGCCCCCGCCAGCAATGCCGCGCGGTTGATACAGGAACTCGCTGCAGCAGCAAGTGCACCCGTGCATGTGGTGGCACATAGCCAAGGCGGCCTTGTCGCAGCGCATGCTTTGGCTGAAGACCGCAATGCTCAGTGGTTAGGGCGTGTCGTCACATTGGGCACCCCATTTCTTGGAAGCCACGCCGCACAGCAAGCGCTAAATGGCGAAGCGCCTTTGCTGAAGCGTCTGGCATGGCTGGACCCGCATCACACCGCCATGGACTTGGCGCGCTCGCCGTTGGCTACTTGGCCGGGACTGCAGGCACTGCTGCCGACCGAGGGTAACGCGAGTTCATATTCCGTGAACGCCGACCCGCGACTCGGCCGTCTAGCGGCCACGGGCCGCAACACCATGCTCCAGAACGCCGCGGGCCAACTCGACGCGACCGATGCCGGCGATGGCACGGTAACAGTCGCCTCGGCAATCGGCTCGCCAACGGATTCAGCACTGGCCCCGGTACTAGCACCGGCGCCGACGGGCAGCGGTACTACCGTCAGCGTCACCATACCTGTGGGGCTAGGCAACCACGGAACGTTGCCCGCACTGCCAGCCACCGCGCACCACGTCGTGCACTTCTTCCAACACGGGGCATTCGCCCCACCACGCGAAGCTGAAACGGCTTCGGTCATAACTGCAACGCCCTCCATAGCAGCCGTCCATGGCTGGGACATGCTGGACCGAGAAGCCCAGTGGCGTTTCGTAGCCGAATGGGCAGCGCCCATCGACGGTGCCGCGCCCGACCTGCAGCCTGTACCGGCGCCCCGCTGGGACGTGAACTGCGGCATACCGCGACGAAGTCGCGCCGAGGTCGTCTTGGTCGGTTTGTTTCGCCACGTGGGTGGTGCCGGCCTACTCCGCGCTTTGGGCATGCAAGCAGCCGCCGGCCGCGCCATCGCCCATGGCCGATTCATTCCCTATCTTGGCGCCACGCTACGGCTCCACGGGCGCCACGGCTGCCCCGATGTAGTACTTTGTGGTCTCGGCGATTTCGACCGCGTCGATAGCGCGCAGCTCACTGCAGCCACTGCCGCGGGCATGGGTCTGGCGCTGAGCGAAGGCAGTCGATGCATTGCCATGGGTTTGATGGGCACGTCGACCGGAATCAGTCCAGCCGTCGCGCTGGCTGCGCAACAAGCAGGCGTCCGACTCGCCTGCGCACGCGCGCAACTGTCGTTCGAACCGCACGTGATTTGGCTTTCCAGCGAAACGCGTCGCGCCGCATGGCTACGCAGACAACTAGGCTTGCCACGCGCCAAGCACCCGACGCCTATAAGCCGAACCTCGCCAAGTGTATTGCCAGATTACTTACTGGTGCGACAGGAACAGGAAGCAAGACGCACCGTCTTGCGCGTAACCTTATTGCCTGGGCGCAGCAAAGCGGCCCTACTCACGGGCATGCGGTTACTCGATGCCAAGGCGCAAGCCAAAGTATTCGCGCCCCTCGCGGGTGACGCTGGAACCGTCGGTGTGGACGCAGCAGGTAAAGCATTGGCTGCCTTATTGCCCAGCGAGATCGTTGCTGCACTAACACCCACGAGTGAAAGCCCACTGGTAATCGTGCACGACACGGCCGCCAGCCGTTGGCCTTGGGAAACCCTGCAATTGGGTGTTCCACCCAATCGGCCGGCACTCGCCGGCGGGATGGCGCGACATCTCGAGGCACCAGGGCTCGACATGGCACGGTGGCAAGCAAGCCGTCAGGCGCCGGCTCCCTTGAATATCTTGCTGGTAGTGAACCCCACGCAAGATTTGGCGGGCGCCGACAGTGAGGGCCATCAATTGCAGGCCCTGTGGGCGGCAGACGAAAGAGTGAGGCTGGCCGTCTTGGCCGGCAAGGAGGCCACTCGCTCGCGCGTCCTGACAGCCTTGCGCAGTGGTCGCTTCGATCTGGTGCACTACGCGGGCCATGCCATGTTCGACGACATCAACCCAGCGGAGAGTGGACTATTCTGTGCACGCCGCGAAGTGCTACGCGGGGCCGATCTCGCCACACTGACGGACCCGCCTTACCTCATGCTGGTCAACGCCTGCGAAAGTGGTCGCGTTCGCGGTATATCGCGCAAACAGCGACAGGCAGCACTCACCTCCAGCTTGGCGGAAGCCTTTCTCCGCGCCGGCATCGCGCACTACCTCGGTACTTGGTGGCCGGTGGCAGATGGCGCGGCTGCCACCTTCGCTACTTGCTTTCATCGCAGCCTGCTGGAAGGGGCCAACTGCGGCGGCGCCATGCTGGCGGCGCGTGCGGCGCTACGCCAGCAGGGGAGTGGCGACTGGGCGGATTACCTTCACTACGGCGACCCGACCGCCGAACTGTTTACCGCCTACCAACCACGCCTCTCGAACGTGAACTCGGCGCGGCAACCATCGCGAACGGAGATGCCACGCCTATCGAAGGTCCAGGTATCGCCGTAGCGGCAAGGCGCATGCGACAACTGCTTGGCAAGCACCACGTTGCCTTGCACGGGCGCGGGGCAGAACACATTGCGCCCACCGTTGCTCTCGCACCGGAGCGAACTACGCGCACCGCGCCGGCCTGAGGACCACGCGTCACGGTCACGGTCACGATTGTCGTCACGCCATCCGTCGCGACCGCTGCGGCCTTGGTGGTCGTCGCGCCCGGCGCCATAGCCACCCACGGTCCGCGGCGTGTAAGTAAATTCGCCACGGCAGCCATGATCGACCCAGATGCCGGCTTCCGACCATCCCCAACTCCGCCCCTCCACACAATCCGCGTGGGAGCGCTCTCGCGCCAGCCGTACGTTGCCACGGATAGCCACCTGACAAAGCCTGTAGCGGCCGTTCGAAGATTCGCAGCGGAGTCGCTCATCGTTGCGCCAGCCATCCCCATGGCGATCGCCATAGTTGTCACGATAGCCACCGCCACGATCATCGGCAGTAGCAGTAGTAGCTGCCAAAGCCGCTACCAAGCTGAACAGCGCTGCAGCGAACGCACTGGCCTGCAGGGTCACGCCCTTGGCGCGGGGAAAACGGGCAAGCGGTTGGGTCATGTCATTCTCCAGGCAGGCCAATGAAAGAGGCCCGTGGAGAGAGACTAGAAGGCGCGTGCTGAACGCCGACTGAACGGCGACTGCAGGCCATTCAGATAGCGGCGTATCAGCTGCACTGTGCAGCCATTCGCGGCACAAACTCAGCCGCGCAAGGTCACCAGCGGCGAGGTATTCACCACACTGCGCGTAGCGAGCCAGCCGGCCAAACCCACCACCAGTGCACCGCCACTGAGCCCGGCGACCCAAAGCCACGCGTTGAAGTGGTAGGCCAAGTTGAACCAGTTTCGCGCCGCATACCAACCCGCGAGCGCGGCCGCGGTACTGGCGAGCACGCCGGCCAGCAAGCCCAGTGCCACGAACTCTGCCAGCAAACCCTGCAGCACCACTGCACGGGAAGCACCCAACGTTCGCAGCATCGCACTCTCGAAGCGGCGTTCATCGCGCGTGCTTTGTACTGCTGCCGCCAACACCATCACCCCGGCCGCCAGCGTGAACAAGAACACACCCTGCACGGCACGGCTTGCGCGGTCGGCCACTTGGCGCACCTGCACGAGAATGGCATCGACGTCGAATACCGAAACGCCCGGGAAGCGTCGCACCAACGGTGCCAACATCCGACGCTGTTCGGGCTCCAGATGGACCGAAGTCATGTAGGTACCGGCCGCCCCTTCGAGCGCACCGGGCGAAACCAGCACGAAAAAATTCGGGCGAAAGCTGTCCCATTGCACCTTACGCAAGTTGGCGACCTGCGCCGCCACCGGCTCGCCCGCCACATCGAACACCAACCGGTCGCCCACTTGAATGCCGACGCCATCGGCAAACTCAGTCGCTATCGACACCAGCACGGGCGCATCCACAGGCCGCTGGGTGGGCCACCATTCACCAGCCACTACGGTATTGTCTCGCGGCAAGTCCGCGGACCACGATAAATTCTGCTCGCGCTCCGCGAAGCCCTTGCCGCGGTCGGTCGAGAACTTCATATCGGTCACTGGCTTGTCGTTCACGGCTACCAACCGCGCGCGCACCCAAGGAAACACTTGGTCTACCTGTACCCCGCCTGCGCGCAGGTCGGCAGTCAACGGCGCCACATCGTTGGGCGAAATATTGATGAGGAAATGGTTCGGTGCATTGGCCGGCAGACTGGCCCGCCATTCGCGCAGCAAGTCGTTCTGCACCACGGCGAGTAACAGCAGCACCGTCAGGCCCAAGCCGAATGCCACCACCTGCACCACGCTGCCAGAACCGCGACGCCCGACATTCGCCAGCCCGTAACGCCAAGCGCCACCCGTGCCGCGACGCGCTAAGGCCGCCACACGCACCAGCCCCAAGCCCGCCAACCACAACACGCCCAGCAATAGCCCCAAGCCCACGAAGACGCCACCAACCAATTTCGCGTCCTGCAGCATCCACCACAACAGTGCCGCGAGTACTCCCACCGCGAACAATGGCGCCGTGAAGAAGCGCAAGGTGGGCGCACCCACGTCCTGCCGCAGAACCCGCAGCACTGGCACCGCGCGCAGTTGCAACAACGGCGGCAGCGCAAACCCCAGCAGCATGGCCATGGCAGTACCAAAGCCAATCCACGCCGGTCCCCAGGTCGGGGCAGGCAGCGGGCCTGCAAACAAATCGCGCAGGAACCACGCCAAGACAGCCTGCGCCAGATAGCCCGCCAACACGCCAGCCACCGCGCCGGCCAGTGCGATGAGGCCCAACTGCCACAAGCCCGTGAGCAACACGAAACGCTGCGGCGCGCCCATGCACTTCATGAGCGCCGCCAGATCCAAGTGTCGCGCGGTGTAACGTCGCGCGGCCATCGCCACGGCAACGGCGCACAACAACACCGTCGCTAACGCGGCCAGCGACAAGAAGCGCTGCGCACGGTCGAGACTGCCCTGCAACTGCTCGCTCGATTCGCCCAAAGCCACCAACCGCACCGCCGCTGTCTTGCGCGGCTCGAGCCACGCGCGGAACGCGGCTACCTGCGATGGGTTACCCGCATAGAGCTGGACGAAGCTGGCGCGACTACCGTTGCGCAGCAACTGTGTTCCCGCCAAATCCGCCGCTGGCAACAACACTGTGGGGGCCAAGTCTGCGAAAGCAGCCCCTTGATCGGGCCGGTAGTCGAGTACCGCGCTAACCCGAAACGCGCTGGCACCCACCTGCAACGTATCGCCAACGCGCAAGCCGAGCCGCGCCAGCACCCGCGACTCCACCCATGCCTCGCCCGCTTGCGGTAACCCCGTAGTACCGTGCGCCGTGCCGTAAGGTTCCGACGCGATGCGCAATTGGCCGCGGAGTGGGTAACCCGCACTCGCAGCGCGCAACGTCACCAGCAGATTGTCGTCGCCGTGGAATACCGCCGTGGCGAACGTGGTGAGGCTGGCAGTGTGCAAACCTCGCTGCTGCGCCGCCACCGGCCACTCCGGTGACAAGGGACGCGGCGACTCGACACGCAAATCTGCAGCCAACAGCTCTGCGGCTTGCAGTTCCACCGCACGCGACACGCGACTGGTAAAGAAAGCCACGGCAGTTAGCGCCGCCACCGCCACCACCAAGGCGCCTGCCAGTACGGCCAGCTCACCGGCGCGCCAATCGCGCCACAGGTGGCGGGTAGCGAAACGCAGCCAGTGTCGCGAACGCGAGCTCACGCCGCTGCCGTCAGCGTGTCTGCCACCAATTTACCGGCAGCCAACTCCAAGACGCGGCCGCAGCGGGCTGCCAAGGTGCGGTCGTGCGTTACCAGTACCAGTGTCGTGCCGGCTTCGCGGTTCAGCGCAAACAACAAGTCCACCACACGCAAGCCGGTGGCCGCATCGAGATTCCCAGTGGGTTCATCGGCAAACAGCACTTGGGGACGGGTGACGAAAGCACGCGCCAGAGCAACGCGCTGCTGCTCGCCACCTGACAATTGCCGCGGGTAATGCGCCGCGCGCTCCGCGAGACCAACACGGGCCAGCGCCTCGGCAGCCACGGCACGTGCCGCGGAATCGCCGCGCAGTTCCAACGGCAGCATGACGTTTTCGAGTGCCGTCAGCGCGGGCACCAAGTGAAAGGACTGGAACACGAAGCCGACACGGTCGGCGCGCAAGGCAGCACGCCCATCTTCGTCCAGCGCAGAGAGCGACTGCCCGCCGAGCAGCACGGCACCTTGCGTCGGCACATCCAGCCCGGCCAACAAGCCGAGCAAAGTGCTCTTGCCGGCACCCGAGGCGCCCACAATGGCCACAGTCTCGCCAGCAGACAACTGGAAACCGACATGGTCGAGGATGGTCAGCGTTCCTTCCGGACTGCTAACCTGCTGTGTCACTTCTCTGGCTTCAAGCACCGTGGTGGTCATGCGTTTCCTATTTTCGCCAAGCCTACGCCGGTCATGGCTGTCGCTTCTGTCGGTTGGCCTGCTGTTGGTTATACCGCTGGCGCACGCTGCAGTTCCGCCCATTGCGGCTACCGCGCCGAAAATCCTGGTGCTGGGCGATTCGCTCAGCGCCGGCTACGGCATCGACGTCCGGCGCGGCTGGGTGGCCTTGCTGCAACAGCAGTTGCGGCAGGCAGGTTACGGGCATGTGGTGGTCAATGCCAGTGTCAGCGGCGAAACCAGCGCTGGGGCATTGGCCCGTCTGCCACGCGCGCTCCAACTGCACCGTCCCGTCGTGGTCATCATCGAATTAGGGGGCAACGACGGCCTGCGAGCCCTGCCGCCGGCGGACCTCCAGCGCAATCTGGCCGCCATCGCCCGCGCCTCGCGTGCGGCTGGCGCCAAACCCCTGCTGCTGGGCATGCAATTGCCGCCCAACTATGGCCCCGAGTACACGCGCCGCTTCGCCGCTGCCTACCCGACCGTGGCCAAGGCAGAACGCACCGCTTTGGTGCCGTTTTTTCTGGAAGGTATTGCTACTCAACCCGCCCTCTTCCAGGCCGATGGCATCCACCCCGTGGAGGCAGCGCAACCCCGGTTACTGCAGAACCTCTGGCCAACGCTAGAGAAGCTGCTTTAAAGCGGCGCGGCGGCCACGATGACTTCTGGCACCTTCTACCGCGAGCGCGCACAACTGGTTTGCCGGACAGGTTTACCGGCGCGTGCAGGCGTTGTACTGTGCCACCTACACCCGACGCGACATTTTGCGTCGCACAAATACAAGACCGGCAGGTGACCCTTGGACCGCTACTGGCTGAAGCACTACCCCGCCAACGTGCCCCATGACATCAATCCCAGCGAATACGCTTCGCTGCGTGAACTGATCGACAAAGGCTGCCTCGAACACGCGGACAAGCCGGCCTATTCGAACATGGGCACCACGCTCACCTTCCGCGATCTGGACGCGCGCTCGCGCGCCTTTGGCGCTTGGCTACAGCGGGAAGCTGGTCTCAAGAAGGGCGACCGCATTGCCCTGATGATGCCGAACATTCTGCAGTACCCCATCGCGCTGTTCGGCGCGCTGCGCGCGGGCCTGACGGTGGTAAACACGAACCCGCTGTACACCGCGCGTGAACTGGAACACCAACTGAAGGACAGCGGCGCTCGCGCCATCGTGGTGTTCGAAAACGCGGCGCACGTGCTCGAAGAAGTCATCGACGAAACGGCCGTGGAAACCGTCATCGTCACCGGCGTCGGCGACCTGCTGTCGTTCCCGAAATCGGCCATCGTGAATTTTGTCCTGCGCTACGTACGCAACGCCGTGAAGCCCTTCCAATTGCCCGGCGCCGTGCGCTTCACTGAAGTGCTGCAGCAAGGCAAGTGGGTAGACCTCGAAGCGGTTCCGCTCGGGCACGCGGATGTCGCCTTCCTGCAGTACACCGGCGGTACCACCGGTGTTTCCAAGGGCGCTATCCTCACCCACCGCAATCTTGTGTCGAACCTGCTGCAGACGCATGCTTGGCTCGCGCAGTACGAAATGCCGGCACAGTCACCCGTGGTGCTGTGCGCGCTGCCGCTGTACCACATCTACGCACTCACCTCTTGCGCCCTGTCGTGGTTGGTCACCGGTGGGCACAACGTCCTCATCACGAACCCGCGTGACATGCCCGGCTTCGTGAAAGAACTTAAAGCACACCGCTTCAACGTGATGTATGGCGTGAACACGCTCTACAACGGGTTGCTGCATACGCCCGGCATTGAAACAGTCGATTTCAGCGGCTTGCTGAGCTGCAACGCCGGTGGCATGGCGTTACAAGGCGCAGTGGCGCAGAAGTGGGAGAAGCTCACCGGTTGCATGCTCGGCCAGGGCTGGGGCCTCACGGAAACCTCACCAGTAGCCACCGTCATGCCGAAGGATATGCCGTTCAACGGCTCCATCGGCCTGCCGGTTCCCAGCACGGAAATTTCCATCCGCGATGACGACGGCAACGAATTGCCGGTGGGCGGGCATGGCGAGATTTGCGTGCGTGGCCCGCAAGTGATGGCCGGCTACTGGAACCGCCCCGACGAGACGGCGAAGGTGATGTTCCCCGATGGCTGGCTACGCACCGGCGATATCGGTCGCATGGACGACAACGGCTTCACGTATATCGAAGACCGCAAGAAAGACATGATTCTGGTGAGCGGCTTCAACGTCTACCCGAACGAAGTGGAAGGCGTCGTGGCGCAGCACCCAGGCGTGGTGGAAGTGGCCGCTGTGGCACAAGCAGACGAACACTCGGGCGAAGTGGTCGCGCTGTTCGTGGTCCGCAAAGACCCCGAACTCACCCCTGAAGCGGTCATCGCGTTCGCACGAATAGAACTGACTGGCTACAAGGTGCCAAGGCACGTTTATTTCCGCAATGAACTGCCGAAGACCAATGTCGGCAAGATTCTGCGCCGTTCCTTGCGCGATGAGTTGCGTGACCAACTGCGCCGTCAGGCGCTGCTGGCGGACGCCTGAATTCAGCGACAGCGGTAACCATACTCGGTTACCGCTAACGAGGCAGCGCGCCCAAAGTCCGTTTAGCCCTGCTTGGGCTTCGCCTTAACCTTCGGCTTGGCCTTGGCCTTGGGCTTGCCTGTAGGCGTCGGCTTGCTGACAGCAGCCTTTGTCTTCGCACGCGGCGCGCGCTTCTGCATGGCACCCGCCGCAATATGGTGCGCGGCCACATCGTCGCCGGCCTGAGCCGCGCGGCGAATACCATCGATGATCATGCGCTCGGCCTTTTCAGGACCGACCCAGTTCACGATGGTGACCCACTTACCCTTCTCCAAATCTTTGTAGTGCTGGAAGAAGTGCGCAATCTGCTCCGTCAGGATGACCGGCAGGTCTTGGTAGCTCTTCACGCCCGTATAGAACGGGTGCAGTTTGTCGACGGGAACGGCGATGATCTTTTCATCAGGCCCGGCCTCGTCGTTCATGAGCAGCGCGCCCACCGGGCGGCAACGAACGATGGCACCCGGCACTACCGGCACCTGGCCCACCACCATCACGTCCACCGGGTCACCATCGCCGGAAAGCGTGTGTGGAATAAAACCGTAGTTCCCCGGGTAGTACATGGCGGTGTGCAGGAACCGGTCGACGCGAAGCACGCCGCTGTCCTTGTCCAATTCGTACTTCACCGGTACGCCGCCCTGCGGAATCTCGATGAGCACATTCACGTCGCGCGGCGGATCTTCACCAATACTGATCTTGTCGATGTTCACTCTGTCGTCCTTGGAATCAATGCAGTGCCGCGGTACTAGCGGTGGTATTGCGGAGAAAACTCGTGCACGGCCGCAATGAGCGTGCCGGCTTTTTCAGGGTCTACGTCCGGGTGGATGCCGTGGCCAAGGTTGAATACATGGCCATGGCCATGACCGTAGCTGGCCAAAGTACGCTGCACTTCCTCGCGGATGCGTTCGTGCGAACCATAGAGGACGTTCGGGTCCACGTTGCCTTGCAGCGCCACACTGTCACGCACCGCCACACGGGCGTCGGCAAGGTCCGTGGTCCAGTCGACACCCAAGGCATCGGCACCGGCACGTACCAGTTCAGGCAACCACGCGCCGCCGCCCTTGGTGAACAGGATGACAGGTACGCGTCGGCCTTCGGGTTCCTTGTCGAGCCCGTCGACAATCTTCGCCATGTACTGCAGTGAAAACTCGCGATAGTCACGCGGGCTGAGCACGCCGCCCCAGGTGTCGAACACCATGAGGGCCTGCGCACCCGCCGCCATCTGCGCATTCAAATAGCGGATGGTCGCTTCTGCCAACTTGTCTAGCAGCGCATGCAGCGTGGCCGGCTCCGCGTAGAGCATGCCCTTGATACGGGAGAAGTTCTTGGTGCCGCCGCCTTCTACCATGTAGCAGCCCACGGTCCACGGGCTGCCCGCGAAACCGATGAGCGGCACGCGGCCATCGAGCTCCTGCCGGATGAGCCGCACCGCGTCCATCACGTAGCGCAGTTCGCCTTCCGGGTCCGGAATCGGCAGCGCCTCCACATCGGCGCGCGAACGCACCGGGCGGCGAATGACCGGGCCTTCGCCGGCTTCGAACTCCAGCCCCACGTTCATGGCGTGCGGAATGGTGAGGATGTCCGAGAACAAGATGGCAGCATCGAGCGGAAAGCGCGCCAGCGGCTGCAGGGTTACTTCGCAAGCCAGCTCGGGGTTCATGCACAAGTTCAGGAAGCTGCCGGCCTTACCACGCGTAGCGCGGTACTCCGGTAGGTAGCGCCCTGCCTGGCGCATCATCCAGACCGGCGTGCGGTCGGTTTTCTGGCGCAGCAGCGCGCGCAGGAAGGTGTCGTCTTTCAGTGCGGGGCGGTTCATGCGGACACCTTCATGCGGACAAGCTCATGCGAAGACGGCGGCGATTTCCGCCTGGATGCGCTCAGCCGCAGCACGCGGGTCGGCGGCGTCGCGGATGGGGCGACCCACCACGATGTAATCGGCACCGGCCTGGAAGGCGGCCGTGGGCGTCAGCACGCGCTTCTGGTCGTCGGACGGACGGTTGTCGACCGGACGGATACCCGGCGTGACCACCAGCAGCTTGTGGTCCAAGTGGTTGCGCAGCATCTCCGCTTCCATGCCGCTGGAGACCACGCCATCCACACCCGTCGCCAAAGCGCGCTTGGCGCGCGACAGCACCAGCTGCTGCACATCGCACTGGAAGCCGAGGTCGTCTAGGTCGCCGCGGTCGAGCGAAGTGAGCACGGTCACCGCGAGCACCTTCACATCTTCTTTGGCCGCAGCAGCGGCTTCCATGATGGCCTGGTTGCCGTGCACGGTGGTGAACGTGACGCCGCGGCCATTCAGGCGCTTCACGGCGGCGGCCACGGTGGCAGGGATGTCGAAGAACTTCAGGTCGACGAACAATTTCTTGTCGCGCGCGACCATCCAGTCC
>CALQLF020000066.1 GCA_943331345.2 Candidatus Planktophila lacus
AGCATGCCCAACACCCCGGATCTTCCGCCCTGCCCACAGTGCACATCGCCCCTGACCTATGACGACGGGCAGCGTTACGTCTGCCCCGAGTGCGGTCACGAATGGGAACGCGGGACTGGTGCAGCGGAAGCCGAAGGCCCGAAGGTCATCAAGGACTCGAACGGCAACGTGCTCACGGAAGGCGACAGCGTCACCGTCATCAAGGACCTGAAGGTGAAGGGTTCCTCGAGCGTGGTAAAGGTAGGCACCAAGGTACGCAACATACGCTTGGTGCTGGAGGCCGAAGACGGCCACGACATCGACTGCAAGATTGAAGGCTTCGGCGCCATGCGCCTGAAATCGGAATTCGTCCGTAAGGCTTGAGCTGCACGGGTTAGCGCTCGCCGCTAATGCCCTGCAATCGCGCGCAAACCGTAGCGATACCAACGAGCACGCGCGGCGTGGCCCGCGCCAAGGTATTGGAATCCACCGTATAAACGTGCCCGCTATGTACGGCCGGCAACTGCCGCCAGCGCTGCCAAGCCTTGGCCGAAGCGCCGCCATCACGTCCATCATCCAATATCAAAATCACTTCCGGGCGAGTGGCAACGATGTCCTCCTCGCCGACCACCGGCGCCAACTGCGAAAGTCCGCCAAAGACATTTCGGCCACCGCAGAGCGCCACCACCTCACCGATGAGGTGCTGGTCATTCACCGTGTAATACGGATTGCGGCCAATCTGGATGAAGACCCGCGGCGGTATCCCGTGGTGCTTTGCCAATGCCTGACGACGCTCGGCAAGGGCTGCGCGGAAACGTGCCGCCTCGGGCCGCGCCACTGCTGCCGTCCCGGCCCAATCACCAATCTTCTCGAGGGCCAACGGAATCTCGTCCAGGTGATCAACCGACAAGGGTTCTACCCGCAAGCCCAGTTCACGGAGGCGCTCCACATTCTCCCGCGGAGTACCGCTGCCCCAAGCCAGCACGAGGTCGGACTGCAGGGCCATCACCCGTTCAAAATCCAGACGGAAGGCGTCACCAATCAACGGTAAACGCTGCGCTGCTGCAGGGTAATCGCTGTAGGCCACCACGCCGACCAAATGCTTGCCCGCTCCGGCGGCATAAACCAGTTCGGTGAGGTTGGGCGCCAAACTCAATAGGCGGTGCGGTGGCGCCCCCTGCGCCAAGGCAGTCACGGCTGCCAGCGCAACGGCCGCCAGCCATTGTCGCCCGACGGCAGTGAAGCGGCTTACCACGACACTCGCTGCCAATCGAAGGCGGGGCCCGGGTCGGTCTTCCGTCCAGGCGCGACATCGCTATGCCCCGCCAAGTCCACCAACTGCGGGTAGCTGGCACGCAAGGCGGCCAACACCTTCGCCAGTTGCGCGTATTGCAAGTCGGTGTAGGGGACGTCGTCCGTTCCCTCGAGTTCGATGCCAATGGAATAGTCGTTGCAGGCCACCCGGTGCCGGTGTGAAGAGGCACCGGCGTGCCAGGCGCGGCGATGAAACGGAACGTACTGCGTCACGGCGCCATCGCGCGCAATGCAGAGGTGCGCGGACACTCGCTGCCCGCCAATGGTGGCGAAATAAGGGTGAGCACTGGACGGCAGCTGCCCGGTGAATAGCGCATCGATCCAGGGACCGCCAAACTCTCCCGGCGGCAGACTGATGCCGTGGAGCACCACGAGCGTCAGCGTGGCTCCCGGCGGGCGCGAATCCTGATGGGGCGAGGGTACTACCCGGACGCCAGCCAGCAAGCCGGTACCGACGTCGACTAGGGAAACGGGGCTAGCTACAACCATGCCCGCAGCTTAACGCAGCCACGGGATAGAATCCGCACATGGAACACCTGCAACAACCCGACCCCACCTTCGGCGCGGAACTCGTGCGCCGCGACTTGGCTGCCGTGTGGCACCCGTGTACCCAGATGAAGGACCACGAGTCCGTGCCGTTGCTGCCGGTACGCCGCGCGGAAGGCGTTTGGCTGGAACTCCACGACGGCCGCCGCGTACTCGATGGCATGAGCAGCTGGTGGGTCAATCTGTTCGGCCACTGCCACCCCACGCTCGTCAAGGCAGCACAGGAACAAGCGGCTACCCTCGAGCACGTCATCATGGCGGGCTTCACTCACGAACCCATCGTGGACCTCTCGGAGAGTCTGGTGCGCCTAGCTCCGCCCGGCCTCACCCGCTGCTTCTATGCCGACAACGGCAGCGCTGCCATCGAAGTAGCGCTGAAGATGAGCTTCCACTACTGGCGCAATACGGGCCGTTCTCGCAAGACCCGCTTCATCACGCTCAGCAATGGCTACCACGGGGAAACGCTGGGTGCCCTGTCCGTCGGCGATGTGGATCTGTTCAAGGACACTTACCGCCCACTGCTGCTCGAAGTCATCACGGTGCCTTCACCAGACGCTTTCCATCGTGAGCCGGGCAGCACACCCGCCGAGCATGCACGAAAGATGTTTGCGCACATGGAAGCAACGCTCGCACGGCATGCCGACGAAGTGGCGGCTGTGATTGTCGAGCCTCTGGTGCAGTGCGCTGGCGGCATGCGCATGTACGACCCGGAATACCTCCGCTTGCTGCGGGCTGCCTGCGATGCACACGGCGTCCACCTCATCGCCGATGAAATCGCTGTCGGCTTCGGTCGCACCGGCACGTTGTTCGCCTGCGAGCAGGCCAACATCCGGCCCGACTTCCTCTGCCTCTCCAAAGGGCTGACCGGCGGCTGGCTGCCGCTGAGCGTGGTGATGACCACCGAGCAAGTCTATGGCGCGTTCTACGACGACTATGTGCGCAAGACGGCCTTCCTCCATTCGCACAGCTACACCGGCAATGCGCTGGCCTGTGCGGTGGCGCGGGCCACGCTGAGAATGTTCGAGAACGAGCCGTGGATAGAACGCAACCGCGTCACGGCCGCCCATATGGCCCAAGCCGTAGCGGGGCTCGCGGACCATCCGAACGTCGCTGAGATTCGCCAAACCGGCATGATCTTGGCCATCGAAGTGGTGCGCGACAAAGCTACTCGGCAAGGTTGGCCGTTTGAGGAGCGCCGTGGCCTCAGAGCACATCGTCACGCCCTCTCTCGCGGTGCGCTCCTGCGCCCCTTGGGTACCGTGCTGTACTTCATGCCGCCCTATGTCATCACGCCGGAGGAAATCCGCTTCCTCGCCGAAGTGGCGGGCGAGTGCGTCGACTTGATCGCCAGCGACAACGCATGACGCCGCAACTCATCCGGCAACTTTCCACCCACCGAGGCCAGCGATGAGAACCATCCGCGTACTCGCCCCTGGCTTGCCGGCGGCCGGTGGCAGCTTTGAGCTCCCTGCCGGAGCCGCAGCCCACGTGGCTCGGGTCTTGCGCCTCGTGGCTGGCGATGCACTAGTTCTGTTCGATGGCGCCGGACAGGAAGCGGCAGCCACCATCGCAGAAATCCGGGGCAGCTCGGTGCACGTCAACGTGACAGTGCCGGCGGTCGTGGATCGCGAATCGCCACTGAGCCTTACGCTGGTACAAGGCGTCTCGCGCGGCGAACGCATGGACTTGGTGATGCAAAAAGCGACAGAGCTCGGCGTTGCCCGCCTCGTTCCTGTGATGACTGAGCGCAGCGTGGTGAAGCTCGACGCTGCGCAAGCCGCGAAGCGCTTGCAGCACTGGCAAGGCGTCGTGGCAGCTGCCTGCGAGCAAAGTGGCCGCGCTTGGCTGCCTGAAGTTTTGCCACCGCAGCCCTTGCTCAAATGGCTGGCGCAACCGGCGAAAGAGGGCGAACAGCGGTTCCTGCTGCACCCAGGCTCGAGCACCCGCGCCCGCGACCTTCCCGCACTGCGTAGCGCCACGCTGTTGATTGGCCCGGAGGGCGGGCTGGCACCGCAAGAACGAGAGGCCGCCTTGCTGGCAGGCTTTCAGGATTTGTCTCTGGGACCACGCATACTGCGCACCGAAACGGCCGCGCTAGCCGCACTAGCGGCCTTGCAAGCCGTGGCCGGCGACCTCTGACCTCAAGACTTGATGCGCACCATGGCGGGGTCATACAGCGGACGCATAGAGACCTTCGCCGGAAAACGCTCGCGGGCAATTTCCACTTCCCAGCACCCACTCTCGAGATACGCCGCGTCCACCGCGACCGGCTGCGGCAAACCGAGCGCTGGCCGGGCACCCGGTTCAATCATCGCTAACCCCACGGCGCCGCCCAGTGTGTGGCCGTACGAGGCCGCGCGCACGTAGCCGACCGGCACACCATCCCGCAGAACGATTTCCCCATGGAACAGTTGTGGGGCGGCGTCCAGCACCTGCACCTGACACAGGCGCCGACACAAAGGCCCAGCATCACGCGCGGCCAGCACCGCTTCACGTCCGATGAAGCCCGCAGGCTTCGTCAAATCCATGGCAAACCCAAGCCCGGCCTCGAGCGGATTATCCGTGTTGTCCAAATCGTGACCGTAATCGCGATAGCCCTTTTCCATGCGCAGGCTGCCAAGCGCCTTCAGGCCAGCATGCCGCAAACCGAAAGCTGCGCCCGCCGCCACGAGGCGGTCGTATACATGCACCGCCTGCTCCACCGGGATGTGCAGTTCATAGCCCAACTCGCCCACATACGTCAGGCGCGCGCAAAGCACGCGGGCAAAGCCGATGTCGATTTCGCGGAACGCGCGGAACGGGAAAGCCGCGTTGGAAAGATTGGTGGAGGTGCAAGTCTGCAGCAATTCGCGCGAACGCGGCCCTTGGAGGTTCAGCTGTGCGTAAGCACCGCCCACGTCCGTGACGAAAGCATGCGCATTGCCTGGAATACGGCGGCGCAGCCAAGTCTCGACATGCCGCACCGCGGTGTCGGTAGCAATCACCATGAATCGGTCGTCTGCTAACTTGCCGACCGTAAGGTCTGCTTCCAGCAGCCCACGCTCGTTCAACCATTGCGTGTAAGTGATAGTGCCAACAGTGCCATCGACCTGGTTGGTGGAAATGCGGTTCAAGCAAGCACCGGCATCGCGCCCCTGCACGAGGAAGCGCCCCATGAAAGACATGTCCATGAGGACCACGCCCTCACGCGCAGCCTGATGCTCGGCGGCCCATAGCGGCCACCAATCCTGACGTCCCCAAGACAACTTGCCCGGTTGCGGGGTACACCCAGCGCCTGCGAACCAGTCGGGGGTTTCCCAACCACTGGTCTCGCGGAAGTACGCGCCCATCGCAACGAAGCGATCGTGGAACGGCGAGCGCTTGGCATCGCGCGCCGAATGCAGCATCTCGCCGGGATAGTGGCAGGTATAAACCCGCCCTAAGGACTCGATGGTGCGCTCACGACGGTAATCCGGGTTCGACTGATAGCGCTGCAAGCGGTCGATATTCATCCCGGTGACATCGACATCGGGTGAGCCATTCAATACCCAATGCGCGACCACACGACCTATGCCGCCGCCGCTCAAGATGCCGATGGAATTCAACCCGGCTGCCACGAAGTAGCCCGGCAGTTCAGGCGCCTCACCCACAATGGGCGCAAGGTCGGGCGTGAAGCTTTCCGGGCCGCAGAAGAACTTGCGAATGCCGACCTGACTCGTGATCGGGATGCGCTCCATCGAGCGCTCCAGAAACGGCATGACCCGCTCGTAATCTGGCGACAATTCGCCAAACGAGAATTCCTGCGGAATGCCTTCAAGGCGCCACGGAGCCGCTACTGGCTCGAACAGCCCCACCATGAGGCCCGCACCTTCCTGCCGGTAATAGCCATAGAACGACGGATCTTCCAGTACGGGCATGCCTTGCGGCAAACCCGGAATGGGTTCCGTGATGAGGTAATAGTGCTCGGCCGCCTGGTTGGGAATATTGACGCCCGCGGCCTCGCCGAGTTGGCGCGCCCACATGCCAGCGCAGTTCACGACGAACTCGGCACGGATGTCCCCGTGGGCCGTACGCACACCCGCCGCTCGCCCTCGTTCGCGAAGAACGTCGAGCACGGGCACGCCTTCGCAGATACGCACGCCGCGCATGCGTGCGCCCTTGGCCAGCGCCATCGTCACGTCTACCGGGTTTACGCGGCCGTCATCCGGCACATAGAAGCCGCCGGCGATATCGTCCACCTTGGCCAAGGGGAACAACTCGCCCACTTCGCGCGGGGAGATTTCATGGACGTCTACGCCGCAGTAGCGATTGAACGCGGCAATGCGCCGAAACTCTTCGAGCCGGTCCGCGTCGGCAGCGACCTCAATGAAGCCGATGGGGGCAAAGCCAGTCGCTTGGCCTGTCTCGGCCTCGAGGCGCGAATAGAGTTGTTTGGAGTACTTGCGGATTTCCGTCGAGGTTTCCGACAGCGACCCATACGTGACCATCAGTCCGGCGGCATGCCAAGTGGTCCCCGAAGTGAGGCGATCGCGTTCGAGCAGCACGACGTCGCTGCAGCCCATGGCCGCCAGATGGTAGGCCACCGAAGTGCCGATGACACCACCGCCGATAATGACAACGCGGGCTTGGCTAGGCAGCACGGGAGCGGACATGTAGGAACTCCGGCAGGACGAAGCGCCATTCTACGCGCGACCAGCCGGGGGATTTCAGCGGCTCACGGTCTCGTCAGCGACCATCGCTCCCAGCGACTCGAGGTCCGGAATGATCGCGGATTCGTTGACCATCCGCACCCGGCAGAGAACCGGCCCGCGTTCCGGCGGCAACGGAGTCTCGTCACGCTTCAGCGATTCACGGGTGACCCGCAGTGTCTGTGGAAATCCTTGGACGACGATACCCAGCAACCGGCCCGCAATAGGGCCTCCCAGGGCACGCAACAGGGCGACGCGCGTGCGGCCAGTCAACGTTGCCATATCGCGGCCGAGCATCGCCTCGAACGAGACAACCGGCACCGTTTGACCGCCCCATTCCAAGGTTCCCGGGTACCACGCCGGAGCTCCAGGCATGGGCAACAATTCGACCCAAGCCACGGCTTCGACCAAAGCCTGCCGAGGCAACAGTAACCGCTCCCCTTCCAGTGCCAGCAGCACGCAGAACAGTTCGTCGGTGTGGGTGGTCATGGCGGTCGGCCTCAACTCAGGCCGAGACTGGACGTCTGGCGCCGCGCGAGCAAGGGTTCAATGGCGTCCAGCAACTGGCTTTCCTGATAGGGCTTGCCAAGGTAGTCGTCAACGCCAATCTCGATGGCCTTGGCGCGATGCTTGTCGCCTACACGCGAGGTAATCATGACAATCGGGACATCCCGCAAGCGAGCGTCGGCACGAATTTGGGTGGCCAACTCGTAGCCATCCATGCGTGGCATCTCGATGTCGAGCAGCACTACATCTGGTACGTGGTCCTGAAGAATGGTGAGCGCATCTACGCCATCACGGGCCGTTGCTACCCGCATACCGTGCCGCTCCAACAATCGCTGCGTCACGCGACGTACCGTAATGGAATCGTCAACGACCAATGCAAACGCACGTCGGTCGACTCGTTCCTGAACAGCTTCGACATCGCGAACGCCTGCGCCACGCCGCACCAACGTCGGCATGTCGAGGATGAGCACCACGCGACCGTCGCCGAGGATGGTGGCGCCAGAGATACCTTCGATGGAGGCTACTTGCGGACCGACTGCCTTGACCACCACTTCGCGGTTGCCCAGCAACTCATCGATTACCAGCGCCGTGCTGTTCTCGCCGGAACGAACCAGCACCACCGGCACCGCAATATCTTGCTCCGGTAACTGCGCGAGCGGGGCGCCGATGAAGCGACCCAGATGCTCAAACCGATAGAACTGGCCGCCGTACTCGTACGCTGCCAACGTTCCGACGAGGTACCTGGCCACTTCCGAACGCGTCAGACGAACCACCGCCTCGACAGTAGGCAAAGGCAGGGCATAGAGTTCGTCTGCCGTGCGCACGATGAGTGCCTGGCTGATAGCCAGCGTGAACGGCAAGCGCAAAGTGAACCGCGCACCACGGCCTGCCACGCTTTCCATGTGCAGGCTGCCACCCAGCTTTTTCACGGCGGTAGCGACCACATCCATGCCGACGCCACGCCCGGCATCGGCCGTGAGCGTGCTTGCCGTACTGAACCCGGGCTCCAAGACCAATTGCATGGCTTGCCCGTCGGTCAACACCGCGCCGGCCGCCACCAAGCCCCGAGTACGTGCCCGCTCACGAATGGCGCGCAGGTCCAGCCCCGTGCCGTCGTCCGCCACGGTAATGACCATTTCCGAATTTTCGCGGTGGAGCGCCACTTCAATGCGTCCTTCCGCCGGCTTGCCCGCAGCCTCGCGTGCTGCAGGCAACTCGATGCCGTGCACTACTGCATTTCGCAGCAAATGCTCGAACGGACCCACGAGACGTTCGAGCACCTGACGGTCCAGTTCGCCACTGGCGCCGGTAACGACAAGGTCTGCACGCTTGCCCGATTCGCTGGCGACTTGCCTGACGAGACGCGACAAGCGGGGCACATGACGCTGGAAAGCCACCATGCGGCTGCGCATGAGGCCATTCTGCATCTCGCTGACACTGCGGGCCTGCTGCATCAACAGGTTCTGGCCATCGCGGGTGAGCTGTTCCAATAGCGACTGCAGGCTGGCCACGTCACTGGCGCTTTCTGCCAAGGCACGGCTGTACTGATGCAATGAGGAATAGCGATCCATCTCGAGCGGATCGAAAGCACCGCGGTGCGCATCCGTTTCATGACGCGCGAGAATTTGTGCCTCGGTCTCGAGTTCGAGCCGGCGCAGTTGCTCTTTGAGACGCGTCGTGACGCGCGAGAGCTCGGCAAGATTGGACTCCACGGAGTTCCACTGCTGCTCGAGCCGAGCGCGGAGAATACTTACCTCGCCGGCGTTGTTCAGCAAATCGTCCAGCAATTCGGCGTCTATGCGGGCCAATTCGCGCGGCTCGGCCGCTGGTTGCAACTCGCGGCCCGGAGGTGGCACCACGGGCTCCACCGGCGCGGCCGGCGCTTGCTCAGGCGATGCAGTTGTCCGCAGTTCCACTGGCTGCACTGGCTCCACTGGCTGCAATGGCGCTTCCAGAGGCGGCGTCGGCTCGTTGGTGACGACGGCTGACGTGAGGCTGGCCAGCAACACCGGGTCCACGGGCTCGTACCGGCCACCAAGAATGCCATCGCGCAGCGCGGCCAAATGATCGAGAGAGTTTTGCAGCAAGTCCAGCAGGGGTGTCACTTGGGCGGCATCGGTGGCGGACTCGATGCGGCCGATCAGCGACTCCGCTTCATGGCCCAGCGCGCCCATGGCATGCAGACCCGCCATCCGCGCTCCGCCCTTCAGGGTGTGCAGCGTGCGCTTCAACTCTGCCGGCGGTGCGGCGTCACGCGGGGCCGTACGCCACGCCGATAACGCGGCATCCGCCAACTCGAGTAGCTCGCTGGCTTCCTCGGCGAAGATACTGGCAATTTCAGGATCGACAGCTTCCGGAACCGGCAGCACCGCCGCCACCTCCGGCACAGCCGGCACAACTGGCAGCACTTCGGGCACCGGTGCGCCGAGACCTTGCGCCGCAATCTGCGCATCCAGTCGGTCGCGCAACAACTCCAGTTTCGCCAACAAAGTTGAGTGATCGACGAGATCTGCCGCAGGTATGTCGAGTCGCGCAGCCACTTCGCCAATCGATACGGCCAACTCATGCACTACCGGCAGAGCATCGGCGTCGAGGCCAAGGCCATGGTCGTAAAGCTTGCGAATGAAGAGATTCAGCGGCTCGGCGAGCGCCGTACCCGCCGGCACCTCGGCCATCTTGGAGGCGCCAGCCAAGGTATGGCAGGCACGGTGCATAGATTCAGTCACTACATGAGGAGCGTGTCCCGCACCGCAGTCGCCGAGGAAGGCAGCGATGGTGGCCAAGTGCGAAGCCGTTTCAGCACGGTAAATCTCCGCGAGCTGCGGGTCGAAGCCAGGTGCCTGTGGCTGCGGTGTACTCGGCGCGTCTTCGACGGCGAGAGCCGTCTCCGGCAAGTGCTCCGGCAAAGACTCGGATAAGGACTCAGGTGCCGCCTCTGGCAAGGCCTCTGGTAAGGACTCAGGTGCCGCCTCTGGTAAGGCCTCTGGTAACAGCTCTGGTACTAGCTCTGGGATTACTTCCGGTGACAATTCGGGCGACGCAGTGGAAAGCGCGTTCGCTGCGTCTTCGACACTGGCCACCTCTTGGGCCGCCAGCGCGAGCGTGACGGGCGTGACGATAGCCGGAGCACCGTCAGGGCGCGGCGCACCGGCCGAGAGCAAGAACGGTTCCGCGACACTCGCGAGATCACGACCCTCCGCCAATGCCATCGCACGGGCGGCTACCCAGCCCGCCGAGGTGGGCAATTCACCACCGACGGCCAACTGGTCCACCAGACCCGGCAATTCCGCCACCGCGTCGGTCATCACCTCCACGATGTCGGTATTGCGTGGCAGCGTGCCATTCAGCAGGCGGTTGAGCAGCGACTCAATGGACCAAGCGAATTCACTGACTGCACGCGCGCCGACCATCCGGCCGCTGCCTTTGAGGGTGTGGAAAGCGCGGCGGACACGTACCAGCGCTTCCAACTGTGCGGGGTTGTCTGCCCAGCGAGGGAACGTGGTCTGGATGGCGGCCAACTCCTCGCGGGCCTCCTGAATAAAGAGTTCGATGAGCTCGGCATCGGCATGCGGGTCCAGTTGCGGCGTCGATACCGGCATCTTCTGCGTGTCGAGCATGGTGGACGACACAGCCGTGCTCCCACTCGCCACTGCCGGCGGTGCGACTTCGGGAGTCGATACCCGCGCAGCGGCTTCAGCACTAACCGACGCCACCAAGTCGACGACGGTGGATTCGTGGTCTGGTAGCGCCTTCAACACCATCGTCGCGGCGAACGCTTCTGGCGCCACCGGAGCCGTGTCCGGCAGCCCAGTGGTAGTGTCGGGGGCCACCGATGAGGCCGCCTGCGCTACCTCGGTCAAATGCACCACCACCGGCAACGGCGGGGCGGCCAAGGCCCGCAAACAGGTCTCGGCATTGTCGAGCATGTATTCGGGGTCGGTACGGCCGGCCTCGAGCGTCTCCATGTAGTACTCGACGCTCACCATGGCATCGGCAAGGCGGTCGAGTCGCTCGGTAGTCAGCGACGCGGGGGCAAGCAAAACGCTGTGCACTTCTACCGCCAATGCTGCCACGACATCGCGGGCGCGCTCACGGTCGAGCATCCAGAGGGCCGAGCCAATACCCTTCGCCAATTCATCCACGGCGGCGGTAGGCATCGCCACCTGCTGCGCCACTGCACCCGCTACGGCTTCCTTGATACGCGCGAGGTTGACGATGCACTCACGCAGTACCGCGGATTGCATGCGATTTTGTTCGGCATCGTGTCCGTCGTGGCGGGCATCGCCCTCCTCATCTTCTACGCCAGGCGTCACCAGGCTGACGAGTGCCTCGTCGAGCCCATCCTCCACACTGATGAGGGTAGCGGCCACTTCCACGAGCAAACGATCACTGGGCGCCAGACGGCCAGCGACCATGTCCTCGAGCCGAGAAACCTCAGTCCGCACCCGCGCGCGCAGGGCACCCAAGTCCAGCACCCCCAGCGTGTCGCTAATCTTGCGTAGCAACTCCACCTGCGGAAGCAGTTCTGCCGCATCCTGCGCGCCCTTGCGCACGAAGATATCCAGCACGTCTTTGATGCGCGTGAGATCTTCGCGGATGGCAGCGCCCACCGTGCGCATCAATGCCACCGAAGGCGCAGCCAGATGTTCGCGTTCACGTTCGATCGCTGCTGAAACCGGTAACAGTTCCTGCAACCGGAACGAGGTTCGAACCGCTTCCACGCGCTCACCAGCAGTAGAGGTGTTCGCTACGTAATAAAGCAGGTTGTTGAGCAACTCCAGATTCGGCGCGGCTGCGTAGTGGGCCTCACCCTCTTCATAAAGGCGTTTCAGTTCGCGGTCCGCCTGACCCAATAGACGCTTCGGCGTGGCACTGGCTTCCAGACCACCTTCGCGCAGTGCTTCGATGACTGCGCCGACCACCCACCAGAACTGGAACACTGGCTGCAAGACGGAGACCTGCTCCAAACGCTCAGCCACTTCGGCGAGCGCCTCGAGGTTCTGTTGCGGGTGCTCACCGCGTATCCAGCCGAGCAAACCCACCTGAAAGCGAGTACGCAAACGGCGAGCCCACTGTTGGGCGTCAAGCGGTGTCTCGCCAGGAACCACCGCCTGAGGCTGCGGTTGACGATCGGAAGACAGGTTCAGCACCAACAAGGTGCCTTCGGAAAGCAATGGGCTACCACGCACCGCTCTCAAGTCATTGAGCAAGGGCAGCAGCACCAGAGTCAGATCGCGGCCGCCGGCCAGTACGCGCTCGACGTAGGCAGGCAGTTGCACCAGCGAACGCATGAGCGACTCAAGGCCATCGCCATGTGGGCGACTGCCAGGCGGACAGGAAATCAGGAAGCGAGCGGTCTGCTCCATTTCTTCGGCAAGTAGCGCCGCGCCATAAACTTCGACTACCCGGAGTACGCCACACACCTCGTGCAGTAGTTCGCTGCAACGCTCGAGAGCACCGGGAGTCCCGGGCTGTTCTGCGTGCGCCTCCAACGATTGACGAGCAGCGCCGAGCGAGACGCCAATCTCGCGGGCGACCACATCAACCGCCTGGGTGGCCACTTCACTCATGTGCGACGTTCAGTGCCAGCAGTTGAACCCGCCAGACGGAAGCCCGATACGCTGTCACGCAACTGCGTAGCAAGTTCGGCCAACTTACCGATGGACTGGGAAGTGGCGGTGGTGCCATCGGCCGTCTGCGTGGAAATTTCACGCAGCACCTGCATGGTCCGCGAGATGGCGCTGGCAGCAGCTGCTTGCTGGCGCGCCGTAGCGGAGATGTTCTGCACAAGGCTGGCAATCTGGTTGGAGACCTGCTCAATCTCCTCCAGCGCCGCACCAGCATTTTCTGCGAGAAGAGCGCCGCCCACCACATCGGTAGTGCTGCGCTCCATGGAAACCACCGCCTCGTTGGTGTCCGCCTGGATGGCGCGCACCAGCACTTCAATCTGTCTGGTAGCGGTGGCGGCACGCTCCGCCAGCCGCTGGACTTCGTCGGCCACGACAGCAAACCCGCGACCCGCTTCACCGGCGCTCATCGCCTGAATGGAAGCGTTCAACGCGAGAATATTGGTCTGCTCGGCGATGTCGTTGATGAGTTCGACGATGTTGCCAATTTCCTGTGAACTCTCGCCGAGCCGCTTGATGCGCTTGCTCGTCTCTTGAATGGTGTCGCGGATGGTGTTCATGCCATCGATGGTGCGGCGCACCGCCTCGCCGCCCTTGTGAGCCACGCCTACCGCGTGACGCGCCACGTCGGCGCAGCGCTCGGCATTGCCCGAAACCTCTTCCACTGAAGCTGCCATCTGCGCAACCGACTCCGTAGCACCGGAGACCTGACGCGTCTGGGCCACCGTGGCCTTCGCGAGATGCCCGGCGGCCGCCTGCGTACTGCGCGCGGCACTGTCGAGTGCTACTGCCGTGGTGTTGATGGTGCCCACCAGACCACGCAAGGCCTCGATGGCGTAGTTGATGGAGTCCGCGATGGCGCCGGTGATGTCTTCTGTCACCGTGGCCTGCACGGTGAGATCGCCATCGGCGAGGCTCGTGAGTTCATCCAGCAAACGGAGGATAGCCTCCTGATTGCGCTGGTTCTGCGCCGTCGCCTGCTCAGCGGCGCGGCGAATGTTCGCTGAGGAGTAATACACCAACAGCAAGGCCACCAACACGAGCGCTGCGCCACCTAGCAGGCCAACCGCCAGCCAGGCCGGCGACACATCGACCCACAACTGGAAGCCCAGTGTATCCACCACCAGCACCGTAGCCGCGCCCATGGCCAGGGCCAGTGCCACGCCCATCAGCAGGGGCAGGCGCTTCAGCCCGCTCATCGTTTCCATGGAACCATCCGAGAGTTGTATTTAGGCATGGCTACTACCTTGCAGCCGCCAGAAAAGCAGGAGATTCAACCAAGCGACGCAGACCGAACACGGGCCAGGCTTCGCCCTCGCGGCGGAACACGCCAGCGAGATAATGTTCGCAACGGACCAGTGTGGGCGGCGGTACAGCTTCGAAAGTGCTTTCCGGGAAACGCCGGAACCCGAGCACCTCGTCGACCAGCAACCCGACCGGCACTTCGCGGTGTTGCACCACCAGCACGCGCGACTGTCGCTGCACGGTGGTGACGCCACTGCCGAGGAACTGGCGCAGGTCGATGATGGGCAGTAACTGACCACGCACGTTGTGCAGCCCCCGCACCCAAGGGCGGGCACCAGGCACGCGTGTCAACTGCGCCGGCACCGCGAGAACCTCACGGGTTTCTTCGCGTGCGGCCAGAAAAGTTTCGGTACCCAAGCGAAAAGCCACCCCCACCCACTCGTCGCTGACGACGGCGGCGCCAGCCGGAGCCTCCGCGGCCATGGCGCGCGCTTCAAGTGCCAGCAGCAACTCAAACGGCTGGTCACGTAATTCACGCAGCGGGGAGGGATTCATCGACATGCGACTGTGGGCTTCCGATTCAGTGGGCCAGCACGGACTGGGCCTTCGCCACCAACGCCGCGGGCGTGACGGGCTTGACCAAGTAATCCACGGCGCCTTGGCGCATGCCCCAGATACGATCGGTGTCTTGATCTTTGCTGGTCACCATCACCACGGGAATGGCGGCGGTCTCCGGGTCCTTCGCCAACTGGCGGGTGGCTTGGAAGCCGTTCACGCCCGGCATGACGATGTCCATGAAAATAAGGTCGGGCTTCATCGACTTGGCCAAGCGAAAACCTTCGGCCCCA
>CALQLF020000067.1 GCA_943331345.2 Candidatus Planktophila lacus
CCGTAGGCGGTAACGCCAATGCCTAACTGGCGACAGGCCGGCAAGATGGCCGCCTCAATACCGCGCGAGGCTAGCGAATATTCAATCTGCAGATCGCATATCGGCGTTACCGCATGCGCGCGCCGCAGGGTGTCCACTCCTACTTCCGATAGCCCCATGTGACGGATGTAGCCGGCCTTGATGAGGTCAGCGATGGCACCTGCGGTTTCCTCGATGGGCACCGCCGGGTCCAAGCGAGCCGGGCGATAGATGTCGATGTAGTCGACACCCAACCGCCGCAGCGTATAAGTCAGGAAGTTGCGTACGGCCGCCGGACGCGAGTCGTAACCAAGCCAGGCGCCCGCGGGGTCGCGCAGCGCACCGAACTTCACACTGATAACGACTTGGTCCCGGGGGTGCGTAGCGAGCGCCTCACGGAGCAGCAGTTCGTTGTGACCCATGCCGTAGAAATCGCCGGTGTCCAGCAACGTGACGCCGCGCTCGAGCGCGGCGTGGATGGTGGCAATGCTTTCGGCGCGGTCAGCCGGGCCGTAGAAATCGGACATGCCCATGCAGCCCAGCCCGATTGCAGAAACCTGCGGGCCCGTGCCACCCAGCTTTGCGTGCAACATTTTCAAGATTCCTTGACGCCTATGGGCCTGAAAGAACGGGCTCCAACCAGAAGTGCGCCGACTCAGGCCAACAGAAACTTGCCCGCTGCCACCAACAACACCGCCGCAAGGCACAGCCGCAGGCCGCGGCTGTCAAAGCGCTTCAGCCCGAGCCGCGTGCCAATGACCGCACCCGCCAGTACGGCAACACCGTACACCGGCAAAGCCGACGGCAAAGACCGCACCGCGCTGATATTACCCAGCAGACCAAACACGGAATTCGCCAAAATGAAGACTGCCGCCGTGCCCGAGGCCTGCTGGATGGTCGTCCAGCGCCGGAACACCAGAATGGGCGACAGGAAGATTCCACCCCCTGTACCCGTCAGGCCGGAGAGCAGACCGATGGCCGCGCCAGTGCCCACTCCCACCACTTTAGACGGCGGCGTGGCCGAGTCGTAGGACTCATTCCGCGGCGCCATCAGCAAACGGAACGCGGAGAAAAGCAACACGACCCCGACCAAGGGCTTGTAATACGCACCAGGAAGTTGCCAATAGCCGCCCAAAAAGGCTGCGGGAATAGCGCCCACCACCACCAGCAGCGCCACGGGGCGACTGAAATAGCCGCTTTTCACATAGCGGTAACTGATGAATGCCGACACCAGAATGTTCAACGTCAGTGCCGTTGGCTTGATGACACCAGCGGACAGGCCAAACAGCGTCATGATGGCGATGTACGCCGAAGCACCAGCGTGCCCGACAGACGTGTAGAGCACCGCCCCCAGCAACAAGGCCAAGGGCAGCAGATACTCATTCAGTTCAGGCACAACGGCTCCTTAACGCGCAGCGACGACCTGGATTTCCACCTTGTAGTCCGGCGTGGCCAGTTTGGCCTCCACCGTGGCACGGGCTGGCAAGTGACCCTGCGGCACCCAGGCGTCCCACACGCTGTTCATCTCGCCGAAAGTGGCGATATCGGCCAAATAGATGGTGGTGGACAAAATCTGCGTCTTGTCGGTGCCGGCGGCCGCGAGCAGGCGATCGATTTCACCCAGAATTTGGCGGGTTTGCCCAGCCACGTCGGCGGACGGGTCGGAGGCGACTTGACCTGCCAGAAACACGAGATTGCCATAGGCCACGGCCTGGCTCATGCGCTTGCCGGGTTCGATGCGAGAGATGCTCATCTTGAAACTTCCTTCAGGAGACCAATACAGGGAGGTGCCGGGGCGCTATACTGCCACGGACACGGGGGTGATCGGGTTCGACATGGACTGCGAAACTCCAAGTGCATGCCGAGGTGCAAGATACCTCGTAAAACTACTTGCAAACTTCTAGCTGCGAACGACAACAGCTACGCTCTGGCGGCTTAAGCCCCGCCAACTCCATCCTCGCCCGTGCCTGTGCGGAGGGGAATGGGGTCGCAATCACAGGATCGTGAACCGCGCGTGTTTCGGGTAGCGGTGAACTAAAAAGGACGAAGCTGGATTGGGGTGCTCCCTGCCCACCGGGTAGCCTCTTTCGAGAACAGTAGGTGGGACAAGCATGTAGATCTTGTAGCGTAGGGTTCGTGGACGGGGGTTCAATTCCCCCCACCTCCACCAACAAGCAAACCCCAACCGGCAACGGTTGGGGTTTTTTTATTGGCCGGAAAGCTCTGTTTGATAAAGAATGGCGAACGGCCGGACCAAGGACTGGTGGAGTAATGCCATGTCGGTTGCGCTTGAGTTCATCGATTTCATCGTACCCATCAGCACCATCCGCGAAAAATATCCCGGTGGATGGGAGCAGTGCCTGAAAGACCACTCACCGTTGCTTGGAGGACGCGTCTGGCACGACGACCACCTGCTGCGCAACGGCGCCATGAACCCTCATGACATCGAGTTTCTCGTCAAGGAGTGGGAAAGCCTCGGGTTCCAACCAACCGCTGAAATGGAGGGGCGTCAGGTGTGGCAGGATTTCTGCGTCATGGAGCCATTCTTCGGCGGCCCGACGATGCCCTGTCCGTGGATTGAGTTCTCGGGAGAAACCCGCTCCGCCTGGCTCAAGGGAACACTTCCCGGAAAGATCATTTCGCGAGAAGATTTTGCATCGCGCTGAGTTTCCATGAGTTCCGCCCGCCCTCACGCCATGGCTCTATCTAAACGCCTGCTGCTCGCCTGTCTCTGCGCGCTCGCCATTCAGCCCGTACTTTTTGCGGGCTCGCTCTACCTCTGGGTCGGGGGGAAGGTTCCGTTGGCCGAACTCTTGATGCTCTCGCCCATCATTTTGTTCATCGCGGGAGCTCATCTGCTGTTTCTTGGCTTACCCACCTTCTGGGCGTTGCACCGTGCAGCAAGGCTTACCCGCCTGAACATGGCCCTTGCGGGATTTTTCATCGGCAGTCTGGGCGCTGCCTTGCTTTTATGGCCCGCGCATGAAGACGGCGGCTCGTTTTCCGCCACCTGGCACGGCGAGTTCCGGGAGTTCAGCGTAAATGGGAGACCCACCCTCGTCGCCTGGCTCGCCTATCTGGAAAGCGTGTCATTTTACGGCACTCATGGTCTGATTGGTGCCTTGGTGTTCGACTACGTGTGGCGTAGTCGCGAGACAACCTGAAACACGGCACCGCACGCGAAGATCAGCCCGATCTGTTCGGGTTTGGGCTTTGCCATCGTCCGGCGCACAATGGCTCCCCATTCCGAAGGCCGATTGCCAGCCATGTCACGCCGCCCTGCCACCTCGCTGTCACTGCTCCAAAACGCGGTGGGCTCCATTGCCGCTCGCTACCGGAGTGCACTGCGTTTTGTGGCTTTAGTAGGGTTGATGCTGCTGCCCTTCAGCGGACCGGCCCAGACGCCCTCATCATCCACGACAGCAACACCGACACCACCGGCTGCCACACCGCCTTCGCGGGTCGAAGAGGTAGTCGTCTCCGCACCGGAGCCGCGCTACGTGGCCCCCACCACGCGCGACCACATCGGACGCATCTGGGCGCCGGTCATGATCAACGGCAAAGGCCCGTATCGCTTGGTGCTCGACACGGGCGCTACCCGCTCGGCCATCATGCAGCGCGTGGTCGATGACGCCAGGCTCCCACTCGACACGAAACCCATACGACTGCGCGGTGTTACAGGCACTCGCACCGTGCAAGCAGCACACGCCAAGACGCTGGCGGTCGGTGACCTATTGATCGAGACCGTCACCTTGCCGATTGTTCCAGACGCCTTCGGCGGTGCCGATGGTGTCCTCGGTGGCGAAGGGCTCAAGGACAAACGCATCGCCATAGAATTTCGCAAGGACCGCATCAGCATTGCCCGCTCGCATGGCAAACCGGCACCGGCAGGGTTTTCGGTGGTTCCCTTCAAGTACGCGAACAACCGTGGCATGCGTGCGATGGTGATGGTCGGTTCTATCCGAACTATCGCACTGATCGACACCGGGTCACAGGCGACGGTCGGCAATCTCGCGCTGCGTCAGGCGCTAGCGCGCCGTAAAGACCCGCGCGATGTATTCGACTCAGGCGTCATCGGGGTGACCGAGGACCTCCAGCATGCCACCCGTGTTCGGATCCCGAGCATCTCGGCGGGAAGACTGCTGGTGAAAAATGCCGAAATCATGTTCACGGACCTGCAAATCTTCGAGCATTGGCGCCTGACCGACGAACCGGCGTTGCTCATCGGCATGGACGTGCTCGGCGTGGTCGACGCGCTGGTGATCGACTACCGGCGCAGTGAACTGCATTTCCGCACGGACTCTGCCTTCGACATCGACCCGGCAAAGATCAGGCTTTGAGCGAGTACGGCGTAACTCGTGCCTCACTCTGGCCGCAGCAGTACCTCTCCTTCGATCTCCACCGGGATGCCGAACGGCAGTTCGGCCATGCCAACGGCGCTGCGGGCGTGGGCGCCAACCTGCGGGCCGAAGACTTCGAGGATCAGGTCGGTAAAGCCGTTGATGACCGCTGGTTGACGGTCGAAGCCGGGGGCCGAATTGACCATGCCAAAGACGTGTACCCAAGCCTCAACGCGATCCAGGGTTCCCAACTCGCGCCGTAGGCTGCCCAGTATGGCCAGCGCCGTGAGTCGCGCCGCTGCATAGCCCTGCTCCACCGTCAGTTCGGCGCCCACCTTGCCCAGTGGAAGCGCCATCTTGCCGTCGGCAAGCGTCGGGCCATGCCCGGAAAATCGGGCCCGCTGACCTATCACGCGAACCCAAGGAAAAGGCAAGGTAGCGCCAGGAGGCATCGCTAGCGGGGCGGGCAGCACTAGGCCCAGAGAAACTAGACGGTCATCAATGTTGGACATGAGATTCCTTTGCAATATGACTCAAGCGGGTGTCTCTTGGCGCACGCTATCGGGTTGATGGGCGGGGTTCACGACAGCATGCCCGACCAAGGGTCGGCCACGCGTGGCCAGAAGTTGGGGTCGCGGTGTCGGATAGGCAGCGCTGCGATATCGGCGGTGAGCAGCCCGGGTGAGTCCGCGTAGAGCACCTCGCGCGCAAGCGGTGCAAATGCGGCATGAAAGTGCTGCATGGACTTGACCACTACCGCATGCTTACTGCTCAAGTCGATGCCCAGCCCGGTGAACAGGTCGATACCGATGACTTGCTGGCAGCGCGAAATTAGTACGAGGTCAACGCCCTCGGCCGTGCTTACCCACGCCGACGCACCCAGGGGACTTCGGCTACCGAAGGCCGTTTGTGCATGGTCCTCCAGGAGCGCGCGAACGGTGACGCGTAAATCCACCGGATGACCCGACATAGGACCGGACTTACCGGCCACGCGCAGCGCAAGTACCGAGCCGAGACCGGCTTCGAAGCACAATTGAACCGCACCCGGGTCCCAAAGACCGCCGATTGCGACGTTCGGAATTCCCCGCGATAGCACGGCCTGCAGGGCGAAGCTGCTATCGCCGCGAGCGCCGCCACCCGGGTTGTCAGCCAAATCGGCCACCACAATCGGTCCCGCCCCGGGCAGGGGCGGCAACTCGGCCACTCGACGCATGGCGGCGTCCATGTCGAGCGCCGGTTGGTGCAGTGCATCACGCAGTGCCCACAGTCGCCGACCGAGGTCTGAAGCCAGACGCGTAGCGAGGGCCTCGTCGCCGTCGGTAATGACCCAGAGACGGGCGCCGGCCTCAGGTACGTCGCCGAACGCGAAGCCGTGCGTGTGCGAGACCGAGACCACGCCATGATGCCCTTCGAGGGCCTGCAGTTCTCTGACGAAGCTCTTCAGGGGTTCGCGCGTCGTGGGCCAACTGCCCGCCATTCGGCAGTCCCATACCGCGGTGACAGGGCGGATGCGGCGCTCTGCAGTATCGATCGTCAGTTGCGCAACCTCGGCGGCACGCTCGTCGATGTCGGTGTGAGGGTAAGCTTTGTAAGCCACCATCAGCGTGGCATTAAGTGTCATGCGATGCGTGACATGCCCATGCAGGTCGAGTTCGACGCCAATGGGCACATGTGGACCCACGATGGCGCGCGCGCGCTCGAGCAAGTCGCCTTCGCAGTCCAAGCAGTCTTCAGCCGTCATCGCCCCGTGCAGCATCAACATCACTGCCTGCACCGGCAGCGCAGCACGCAGGTCGTCCAGCAATTCGTCGCGCAACTGCTCGTAAACCAGTTGACGAATGGGGCCGAGCGGCACGGCGGCGGCGAACAGGCCTTCGGTCACTTCCCAACCCTGTGATGAAGCCACGAGGCGCACCGCCTCGATAGCGCTCAGGTAGCCGCCCGGGTCCACGGCGCTCGCCGCTCCCCGGCGGATGCCTTCGGCCTCGAAGGCGCCCAGCCCCGTGGGAATCGGTGAGTAGGAATTGTTTTCTGCGAGCAGGCCGGCCAGGAAAAGTTTCATTGGCAATCCGGGGCGCTGGGGACGGCAGCGACTAAGTTCGTGAGGTTGACGGTACTTTGTCAATATGTCAATGTACTTTCAATAATGGAAACTAAACCGGCAAGTCACATTTTAGCTGAGGCCCCTTTGCCAAATCTTGGTGGTGCTGCCGAGCCGCCATGGCCGCGCACCTCGGTGGCGCAAGCCTTCAACCTGGTGATGCTTTTAGCGGCCACCTTTTCGTTTGTGCACCGCTATGTGCCTTCCGTGCTCGTCGATCCCATCAAGCAAGAGATGGGTATCAGCGATTTGCAATTCAGCCTGCTGCAAGGTACCGCCTTCGCAGTGCTCTACGGTGTGGCCTCCCTGATATGCGGACTGCTCGCCGACCGCGTGCACCGCCGGAACCTGATCATTCTGGGCGTTGGTATCTGGACGTTCGGGACCCTGCTCTTCGGCTTGTCAACGAGCTTCACCGGTCTGCTAGCCAGCCGCGCGCTGGTGGGTCTTGGGGAAGCCACCTTGGGGCCAGCGAGCATCTCCATGTTGTGCGACTACTTCCGCGCGGAACAGCGTGGGCGCGCGATCGCGGTGTCTTTCTTTGGCGCCACGTTAGGTAGTGCGCTGGCCTTTGCCGCTGGAGGCCGAATGCTTGAGGCGGCTGCTGCCGGCCAATACGTCGGCCTACCGTGGATAGGCGACCTCACACCATGGCGGCAGGTCGTAGTGTTGATGGGTACGAGCGGGTTTCTGCTCATTCCAGCAATCTTCGCCTTTCCGGAGCCACAGCGCCGCGTTTTGGAGGTAGCCGAGCGCCTAGGCAACCGGGCTCAAGAATTGTGGCTGCTGCGGGACCGCATCTTACCTGTGGTGATGGCGGGGGCTCTGGTGGCGCTGGCCGACTTCGGCTTCAGCATTTGGGCCACCGCACTACTTACTCGCACGCACGGCTTCAGCGTGTCCGACGCGGGATCGGTGCTAGGCGCCTGCATGTTGATTGCTGGCGTCGGTGGCGGTTGGCTGGGGGGCGTGCTGTGTGATCGAGCGCACGCGCACTCACCGCAAACCGGACGCATCGACACCGTAATCTGTGCCGCAGTGGCCATGCTTTTGGCCGCGTGCCTACTAGTACTACCCGGCGGCTGGGCCGCAGTTGCGGCCTTTACATGCTGGCAAGTGGCTGCCAATGCTGCCTATGTCGGCTGTGCCTCGACCTTGCAGGACCAGATCAGTGGGCGCAACCGCGGAATTGCCGCGGCCTTGTCCTTATGTATGTCGATCGGACTAGGCCTAGGGCTTGGCCCAACCTCAGTGGCAGCGCTGAACCAGCAAATCGGTAAAGGCGGCGACGCTTTGTCTACCAGTCTACTCATAGTGCTGCTCGTCGCAGGGTCCGCCACTCTCGGTTGCGCTTGGTTGATGCGGCATCGTCTATCCCGGCAGGGATTGGTATCGCCCGTTGCCTGATGCAAAGGCCTGGGGTGGGAGTGCCATGACTTCGTCTAATTGGTTGGAGTAAGACACCGTGAAGCTAGAGTGCGATGTGTTGGTGGCGGGATCGGGCGCTGCGGGCCTGGCGGCCGCCGTCACCGCGGCCCACCAAGGACTCCGCGTGATTGTGGTGGAGAAAGCACCGGTATTCGGGGGAACCTCGTGTTTCTCAGCGGGTATGGTGTGGATTCCCGGAAGCCGTCAGGCTCGCGCCGCCGGTATTGAGGACAACCCGGCGCTAGCGCTTCAGTACTTGCGCGGCGAGGGCGGCGCATTCATCGAGGAAGCCAAGGCTGAGGCCTATGTACGCCAGGCCGCCGATATCTTCGCGTGGTTCGAGGACCACACACATGTCAGCTACCATCTGTCTCCCATGTGGCCCGACTACCATCAGGGTGTAGCCGGCGCCTCTGGCGGGGGCCGCTCGCTAGGTGCCAACCCGTTCGACGCCCGGCGCTTGGGCCCACGTATGGGTGACTTGCGCCCGCCACTCGCCAGCACCACGATTTTCGGCGGCATGATGGTCGGTCGCGAAGACCTGATTCATTACTACGGTATGTCCAAGTCCTGGCAAAGCCGTGCCGTGGTGGGCCGCCGCTTTTTCCGATACGTCATGGACCGCTTGAGCGGCCATGAACGCAGCACGCGACTTTCCAATGGCAACGCCTTGGTGGCGATGCTGGCTCTCAGTGCCTTCGAACGTGGAGTAGAGCTGCGGTTGAACACGCCAGTACAGCAACTGCTGATGGAGGAAGGCTGCGTCTCGGGCGCCCTAGTGCAGTTGCCCGAAGGGCCGTGCAAAATTCTAGCGCATGCTGGCGTAGTACTTGCCTGCGGCGGTTTTCCTGCAAGCCCCGAGTTGCGTGCGCGCTATTACCGTCATGTGTCGGCGGGCAAGAACCACTGTACAGCTGCGCCGGCTGGAAATACAGGTGACGCACTGCAACTGGCCGGCCAGGCAGGCGTGGCGCTGAAGGAGGAACAGCACCACCCGGCGGCCTGGACGCCTATGTCGTTGGTGCCCCAACCGGATGGCAGCGAAGTGCCTTTCCCTCACTACAACGATCGAGGCAAGGCAGGCTACATCGCGGTGGACCGGCGCGGGCATCGTTTCATAAGCGAGGCGCTGTCCTACCACGACTTCGTGCCAGCCATGGTCCATGCCTGCCGCGACGATGCCGAAGTTTGCAGCTGGATTATCTGCGACAGCCGTGGCATACGGCAGTATGGACTGGGCCGGGTACCGCCTTGGCCCTTGCCCATCGGGTCCTTCATTAGTAACGGATACCTCAAACGCGGGCAGACACTGGACGAGCTTGCTCAGATCTGTGGCATCGATGCCGCCGGGCTTCGTCAGACGATAGCGCGGCTGAATACAGGCGCGGCACGCGGCCTTGACGAGGAGTTCAGCAAAGGGGCTGACGTCTACGAACGCTTCAACGGCAGTCGCGGGCATGGACCCAATCCTTGCGTGGCACCCATCGAGAAAGGTCCCTTCTACGCCGTCAAGGTAGTGCCAGGTGACATTGGTAGCTTCGTCGGTCTGCAGACCGACGAGCACGCCCGAGCGCTTGATATGCAAGGTCGGCCCATCGATGGCCTCTACGTAGCCGGCAACGACGCGGCCAGTTTCATGGGCGGCACCTATCCCGGTGCCGGCATCACCCTGGGTCCGGCGATGATCTTCGGCCACATCGCGGCTAGACACGCAGCGCAACGCCTAGGTGCGGCCGAAGCAGCGCGGAGTCCACGCGCATGCTGATTGTCCATGGCGCCGTCCACCGCTCGCACGAACCCTGCGCAGCCATGGCGCGCGCAAGCCAGCCGCCGAACTTCGACTCGCCAGAGCGCGTGAGTGTGGTGCTGGATGTTTTGCGGGCGCAGGGGGGGCACCTGCTGCGGCCGGCCAGCGACGCCGGCCTTGCACCCATCGCGCGGGTGCACCGGGCTGACTACCTGAACTTTCTTCAGACGGTCTGGGAACGCTGGTCGCGAGTGCGTGATGCGGAGCTAGCGCTGCCACAGTTCTGGCCAGGGCCTGGCTCCGCTGCTGCCGGTCTATCGGGGCGCTGCCCTGACTCTGTCGTGGCCCAACTCGGCTGGTTTGCCGGCGATGCCATCGCGCCCTTGATGGCTGGCACCTGGGCCGCAGCCTATGAGTCCGCTCAGGTGGCGCTATCCGCGCAGCGTGCAATGGCCGAGGGTGCACCTTCGGCACTCGCCCTGTGCCGTCCACCCGGCCACCACGCTGGCGCAGCACGCCTAGCCGGGTATTGCTACTTGAACAATGCTGCAATTGCCGCGCAGGCCTTTGTCGACAGCGGAATGTGTCGCGTAGCGGTACTGGATGTGGACTACCACCACGGCAACGGCACCCAAGAAATTTTCTACGAACGTGCCGATGTGCTCGTGTGTTCGGTGCATGCCGACCCTGACGAGGACTACCCGTACTTCGTTGGGCGCGCCGACGAGACCGGTACGGGCCCCGGTGAGGGCTTTAACCTGAATTGCCCACTTCCTGCTGGCAGCGACTGGGTGGCCTGGCGCGAGTCGATGGAGATTTGCTGCCGGCGTATCGCTTCCTTCTCTCCGCAGGCCCTAGTGGTGTCGCTGGGGGTTGACACGCACCGGGATGATCCTTCCGGCAGCTTCAAACTGGAAAGTAGCGACTACGTCGCGGTGGGCCAACGGCTGGCCGAAATGGGGCTGCCCACGCTGTTCGTCTTGGAAGGCGGCTACGCGCTCGAGGTGCTGGGTGCCAATGTCGCCAACGTGGTGATGGGGTTCGAGGAGCACAACAAATGATCGTCGAGATCGAGGAAAGCGTTGCCGAGTTGGTCGCGATCCGTGCGGAAGAAACAAACAAGGCGAAGATATGTCTGGTTCGGCTTCGCGGCCTCTGTGGCCGTCCATTGCCTGAAAGCTACCGAAGCGAACGTATTGGACCAACGATTGAAGCCGATCTTCAGCCCAGGCAAATTGACCGGGGCTCACGCGCCGAAACAGATCAGGGACCCTCCGTGGCTCCGGCGATATTTGGGATAGGTCAGTCACAATCCAGCCGACCCTGGTCGATAGGGGTGAAGTCATCCGCCGGGTTGGTAACTTTGTGTTGGCGCTAAAAGACGACCGCATGATGGACAATGCCTTAAAACGCTTTGTCGATTCCGAACCCTTCGAACTACCGTTGGAGGCAGAATGAACGACGACTTTGCAGACCTCGTCGCCCTACGTCGCGATATCCACGCTCACCCTGAAATGGCATTCGCAGAAGTGCGAACAGCGAAGGCTGTTGCTGCGGGCCTAGAAGCCTGCGGTATTGAAGTACATCGCGGTATCGGCGGCACCGGGGTAGTTGGCGTCCTTCGGGCAGGGAGTAGTACCCGCGCGATCGGAATGCGGGCTGACATGGATGCCCTGCCCATTTCCGAATCGAACCAGTTCCCGCACGCCAGCCTTCATGCAGGGTGCATGCACGCTTGCGGGCATGATGGGCATGTAGCGATGCTATTGGCAGGGGCGAGAACGCTTGCGACAACACGCCGGTTCGATGGAACCGTCTATTTCATTTTTCAGCCCGGAGAAGAGAGTGGACACGGCGCACAAGCAATGATCGAAGATGGGTTGTTTGAGCGTTTTCCGATGGAGGCGGTCTATGCAGCACACAACTGGCCGGGGCTACCTATTGGAGCATTTGCAGTTTCCTCTGGACCTGCAATGGCAGCATGTAATGAAATCACCATCGAGATCAGAGGGAAAGGCGGCCACGCGGCTCTCCCCGACCAGGTTTCAGATCCTGTGCTTGCTGCCTCGGCGATTGTCCAAGCTCTACAAAGCATTGTTTCACGCAATCTGCCACCGGCCGAAGCTGCAGCGGTGAGCATAACCACATTGGCAGCGGGTGACTGCCTGCACGTCACACCCGAGACTGCCACGATCGCAGGTACAGTACGAACATATTCATCTGCTGTGACTGACGCCATTGAGAAGCACATAGTTCGAATTGCCACGGGTGTTGCCGAAGGCTATGGTTGTACCGCAAGCATTGATTTTGTAAGAAATTGTGCGGCGACCATCAATCACTCAGGTCCAGCCGAAATCGTTGCGGCAGCCCTCACCTCTCGTTTCGGTCCTGAGAACGTGAAGCCCATGTTCCCAGCCATGACTGCGGAGGACTTCGCTTTCATGCTCGAGCAGAATCCCGGATGCTATTTCTGGATCGGAAACGGCGACGGCGAAAGCCGCGCCGCCGGTCATGGCCTCGGTCCCTGTTCACTTCACAACCCGAGCTACGATTTCGATGACAGGCTAATCCCCATTGGTGCCGCAGCCTGGACGGCACTCGCCGAGTGGGCACTCGCTCCCCAGGGTAGATAGCGACTGCGTCAATTGATCCAGGAAAGCCTTGGCAGAACGGATCGAACGAAAGCTAGGAGCTATCTTCCAAACATCTGCTGGTCGTAAGAACCACAGCAGGCCGTCTGTTCTAAAAACTATTTCGTACAACAAACTGTTTCAAAGGATTTTTTTAATGACTTATGATGACATTGTAATCGGAGGCGGTCATAACGGTTTGGTTTGTGCGTTTTATTTAGCACAAGCTGGACGGCGGGTCCGCGTTTTGGAACGACGTCACATTGTCGGCGGTGCGGCTGTCACAGAAGAGTTTCACCCTGGCTTCCGCACCTCCGTCGCCAGCTACACGGTGAGCCTCCTCAGTCCCGATGTAATCCGTGACATGCGCCTGACTGAACGAGGGCTTTGTATCGTAGAGCGGCCGTTTGCCGGGATTGTCCCGTATCTTGACGGCCGACACTTAGTTCTCGGGGGCGACCCTAAAAAGGCTCAAGCCCAGGTTAGAAAATTTTCGGAGAGGGATGCAGAAACGCTCCCAGAATACGAGAATATGCTGAGCGAAGTTGCTGACGTTCTGAGAGACATCGCGAACAAGACTCCTCCAAATAGTGGAGGCGGTTTAAGGGCACTCCTCGCGACTGCGGCTCAAGGTTACAATCTGGCGCGGCTTCCGGTTGAAACGCAACGCAACGTACTCGACCTTTTTACAAAGAGCGCGCGATCAGTTCTAGATTCTTGGTTCGAAAGTGATCAAGTCAAGGGCGCATTGGGCTTCGACTCTGTAATTGGGTTCTATGGCAGCCCCGACACACCGGGTTCCGCTTACGTCCTTCTCCACCACTATTTTGGCGAGGTAAATGGTAAGCGTGGCGCTTGGGGCCATGCAATCGGAGGCATGGGAGCTATTACAGCCAAAATGGCACAAGCCTGTGTCGACGTCGGAGTGGAAATCTCACTTAACTCAGCAGTTTGCAAGGTGTTGGTTGACAACAATCGCGTCAGCGGAGTGGCTCTGGAGAGCGGAGAGGTAGTGCTGGGTCGCACGGTCGTAGCGAATGTCGGCCCAAAGCTGCTCTATGAGCGGTTGATCGAACCGCAAGTTCTCGCTAAGCCGTTTCGACGCGCGATGAGCGGCTTTCAAACGGGCTGTGGGTCCTTTCGAATGAACGTGGCACTGAAGGAGCTTCCTCAGTTTACCTGCCTCCCTGGCGACGGTGACCATCATAGAGCAGCCATCTTTATAGCGCCGTCGCTGGATTATATGGACCGCGCGTATAGAGATGCCCGCGAATTCGGATGGTCTAGAGAACCAGTAATCGACATGATGCTTCCAAGTGCGGTTGACCCTTCGCTGGCCCCGGCGGGTTCGCATGTCGCAGCGATTTTCTGTCAACAATTTGCGCCCCATTTGCCCGACGGACGCAGCTGGGATGATGCGCGAGAAGAAGCTGCCGATACAGTCATTCAAACGATTAATCGCTACGCCCCAAACTTTAGGGACTCAATTATTGCTCGACAGATTCTTTCACCCCTCGACCTCGAGCGAATCTTCGGCCTCGTGGATGGTGACATCATGCATGGGACTATGAGCCTTGATCAGCTATGGGCAGCGCGGCCGCTTCTAGGCCACGCCGATTATCGTGGTCCCATACACAACCTGTTTATGTGCGGCGCGGGAACCCATCCGGGTGGTGGCGTTACTGGCTTACCCGGTCGTAACGCAGCGCGCGAGGTGGTCCGTGGGTGGTGAGAAAGCCCTAACAAAGCCATTCGAACTCCCGTTCCCGCGAAGCATTGCAGTAATGATTGGGCGATATGTTGGCGTTGAGATCGACGCGCTCGAGCGCACTACCCCAATTCCCTTGCGGATCCACGTGTAGGAGTCGGCGTGCTTGTCCGTGGTCAGGTCATTTGGCTAGGTTAGCGGCGTAAGCTAGCGGAGCGTGGGTCTCGGCGGAGGTGCTTCGCGACTTGGTTGGTCAGTTAAACGTCTAGCCATTCAAGCCCACTATGAGCGCGGAGGACTTCAGCTTCATGTTAGAATACACAGGGGGTTATTACTTGATGATCGGTAACGGCAATGGCGACCACCGCGATGCGGGGCATGGCCTCGGCCCCTGTACGCTGCACAACCCAAGCTTCGATTTCAATGACGCCCTGATTCCCATCGGCGCAGCGGTCTGGGTTAGGCTAGCCCAAGCTCGGCTCGCGCAGGAGAAAGCATGAAGCAGATGCCGCCCGGTGACCCAAACGCACGCTTGAGCGATGCCAAGCCTGAGACCCACAGCATGCCCGCCCGACCCGGGTCGATGGTACGCGCCATGCGCGAGCAGCGCGGTTGGACACTCGCCGATGTCAGCGAGCGCACAGG
>CALQLF020000068.1 GCA_943331345.2 Candidatus Planktophila lacus
GCGCCGGCAGACCCGCCCAGGTGCGGGAAGTCGTGCTAGGAATGCAGATGGGGAAGCCGGTGCTGGAAGCGTTGGTGTAGTTGTCCGTGTCCAACGCGAAGCGCGGGTCCGGGCTGCAGTTGTCAGCGCGCGCCTCGCAACCAAGGCCACTCTGAATGGTGTGGCGCTTCGTGGGGTCGTTCATGCGAACCATCACGCCCGTGGCAGCGTCGTTCATCACGCCGTTCAGGCGCATGTAGCCTTCAGCGTAGTTGATGTAACTGACGCGACCCGTGACCATCTCCTCGCCCTTGGCGATGAGGACGTCACCAGCGATGAGGTTGCCCGCCGTGGACTTGTTCGCGGAAATACTCGCGATGCCACCAAAGCCCGTGTGGTTGCAGGTATCGCTCTTGGCGAGACCCGTTTCACCGGCGCTGACGCAAGCGGCAGGCGCCTGTTCGTACAGCTGCCTCAGGGTCAACCGGTTCGCTGGGAGGTCCAGCAAGAGGTTGCGTGGCAGGATGATGCTCTTGCCAGCCACCGTGATGACACCGCCAGACCAATGGTCGGCTGGATCATTCAGATGGATGTGCTCGATTTCACCCTTGATAGGTGCCCTGGTCGGCACGGCATTTGCCGTACCGAATGCCAAGCCGCCTGCCAGTGCCAAAAGCACCGAGACCGCCTTTGTGGCTGGGGCTGTACTTGCGAACAGCTTTGCGGACTTCATGTCTAAACCCCTTGAACCTGCGTTGGAACCATTTGTGGGCGTACGTACAACTACGGACGAACGCTCTTTTGCGGAGTGAACAATAACCACGGGGTCACGGCCAAAAAGTCGATAACTGCCGAAGTGTGACCAACCCCCGGATTGGCGGCCGCATATGTCAAATTGCGTCACAAAATCGGCAGGAGAACCCTGTAGCCAAGGTAGGGTTTTACCCCCCCACCAAAATGGGGTGTGCGCAAACAGACCACACTGCATTTGCCAGCGGTGCGCCATGAAGGCACCCTTAAGTACCGGCTGCAGCCTTGAAACTCGCGGCAATCACCAGCAAAAGGATGCGCCCCGTTGTCCAGTGAACCGCGTACTGATAAAGCTATTTTTCTAGGCACTTTCGTGCTTTTGCTGGCCGCGTGCATCCCTACGTTCTTGTGGCCCAAGGCTGCGGAACACAACATCGTGGCCATGTACCACTGGATTGCCGAGAACCTAGGCATCGTCTACCAGTGGTGCGTCATCGGCGTCATCCTGCTGCTGGGCTGGATTGCGCTGGGCCGCCACGGCTCACGGGTGCTGGGCCAACCCGGGGAAAAGCCGGAGTTTTCCACCTTCAGTTGGGGCTCCATGCTGTTCTGCGGCGGCGTGGGTGCCAGTCTTATTTATTGGGCCACTATTGAATGGGGCTTCTATTTAATGAAGCCGCCGTTCGGCATAGCCCCGGGCACGGACGCCGCCCGGGACTGGGCCAACGCCTATGGCCTGTTCCACTGGGGGCCGCTGGCTTGGCTCATCTACGCCCTGCCCACCGTCTGCATTGGGTACCAGCACTATGTCCGGGGCGCACCGGACTTGCGCTTCAGCACAGCGGTCTATGGCCTCTTCGGGCAGGGCGCCGGCGCGCGCATAGCTGCGCGCATCATCGATGGCCTGTTCATGGTTTCCGTGTTGGCCGGTGCCGGTACCGCCATCTCCCTTTCGGTCCCCATGATCGCAGCCGCCATGGCGGATGCTTTGGGAGTGACGCGGACGCTGGCGCTGGACATTGGCATCGTATGCGCCTCCATAACGCTGCTGGCCATGGCCTCCTGGGCCGGCGTTTCCAAAGGCGTGAAGAAACTGACGGACTTCAACGTCTACCTGGCCTTCGGCTTCCTCATGTTCGTGCTGTTCGCCGGCCCCACCCTCTTCATATTGCGGTCGGGCACCGACAGTCTCGGGTTCATGCTCCAGAACCTGGCCCGCATGGTTACCTACACGGACCCGGTCCACCGCACGGGCTTCGTGGAAGAGTGGACCATCTTCTATTGGGCCTGGTGGTTCAGCTACGGGCCATTCATGGGCGTATTCGTCACCCGCATCTCGCGTGGGCGCACCTTGCGCGAAGTCATCTTCTCCATGTCCGTCTACGGCAGCCTCGGTTGCGCGCTGTTCTTCATCATTCTGGGCAACTTCGCCGCCCATCTCGACCTGACCGGCGCCCTACCCGTAGCCACCCTGCTGAAAACGGGGGACCCAGCGGACATCATTTCGTCCGTCATCGGCTTCCTGCCCATGGGCAATGGTGCCCGAATGGTGTTCAGCGTCATCTCTATCATCTTCATTGCGGCGGCTTACAACGCCAAGTCCTATGCGCTTTCCGCCAGCACCACCATGGGGCTGAAGGTGGGCCAAGACCCCGCCCGCTGGAACCGGGTGTTCTGGTCGCTGCTCATCGGCCTGCTGCCCATCGCGCTCATTTACCTCGAAGGCGGCATCATCGTGGCCAAGGCTGCCGTGCTGGTGGCCTCCCTCCCCTTGCTGGTCATCATCGGGCTGATGAGCGTGCATCTGGTGCGGTGTTTGAACGACACGGCGGGGGCTTAGGAAAGGCAACGACTAGCACTCTCCCTGAGCCAAATGACGGCGGGAGGGTCGTTATGAATCATGTTTGGCACTTTTTTGATTCATAACGGCCAAAGTTATGCATCACGAGGCGCTCTCACGGGGTGCCTTCGCTACTACGGCACGTATATCCGCCGCACCAAAGTGGAGCGTGAAGGCGTGTTCTGGAACAGAGCCGGCGGGTTACAATGTGCGCCAAGGAAGCGTGGCCGAGCGGTTTAAGGCACCGGTCTTGAAAACCGACGACGGGAAACCGTCCGTGAGTTCGAATCTCACCGCTTCCGCCACCTGACAAGCAAGGCCCCCGCATGGGGGCCTTGTGCTGTCTGGGGGCGCAGAAGCGGTAGATGAGAACGAACGTGAGTTCGACGAGCCAGCGCGCAGCGCTGGCGAAGGACGTCGCCGCAGGCGACGGTCCCGAGCGCAGCGAGGGATGCGCCCGCAGGGCGCACAATCTCACCGCTTCCGCCACCTGACAAGCAAGGCCCCCGCATGGGGGCCTTATAACGCGCCTGGCCCGAAGGCGAGGTCTGCGGTTTTCCGCGCTGACGGTACAACTGACATCGGCATAAGCTGCAGGCAACCCCACGGATGGCGCGGTTGCCGTAACGAATGATAAAAAACAATGACGCCACTGCCCTCCACCTGAGTGCAGGCCTCACCGCCGCCGTGGCGGCAGCGAGGCTGGCCGCGGAAGGCCCGAACGAACTAGCCCACGCCACCAGCCACCCCTGGTGGCGTACCGTGGTGGACGTACTGAAGGAGCCCATGCTCCTGCTGCTGATTATTGCGGGCGCAATCTATCTCGCACTCGGCGACCGAACCGAAGCCTTGGTGTTGCTGGGGTTCGCCTGTCTCTCGGTAGGCATTACCGTGGTGCAAGAACGCCGCACCGAAGCCGCCCTCGCCGCCCTGCGCGATTTGAGCAGCCCGCGTGCATTGGTCATTCGCGACGGCCAACGCCTGCGCATTCCGGGCCACGAGGTAGTGCGTGGCGATATGGTGTGCTTGGCCGAAGGTGACCGCATTCCAGCGGACGGCACCTTGCAGGAAGCCCAACACTTGCAGGTGGATGAATCCCTGCTGACGGGAGAGTCGCTGCCCGTATCAAAGCAAATCGCGCCCCCCTCGCGCAACGCCGACAGCGGCGGACAGGCTAGCGCCGAACATTCGCAGGTATTCGGCGGCACGCTGGTCACCACCGGCAGCGGGCTCATGGAAGTGACCGCCACCGGTCCGCGCAGCGCCATCGGCCGTATCGGCGGGCTACTCGGCACCATTGAAACGGCCGCGCCGGCGTTGCAGCAGGAAACGCGCCGCTTGGTGCTTTGGTTCGCCGGCATCGGCGGCGCAGTGAGCGTATTGGCCGTGGTGCTGTATGGCCTTTACCGCGGCGGCTGGCTGGATGCTTTGCTGGCCGGCATCGTCATCGGCATGTCCATGCTGCCGGAAGAGTTTCCCGTGGTCCTTACCGTATTCATGGCCATGGGTGCCTTGCGCCTCGCCAAAGCCCGGGTGCTGACACGCCGCGCCGCCATGATCGAAGTGCTCGGCTCCGCTACCACCCTTTGCACCGACAAGACCGGCACGCTCACCGAAAACCGCATGCGCATTGTCCGGTTACGTTTATCCGACGGACAGGAAGTCACCGTCGACGCGAACCTAGAGACACCCTTACCCGAAGCGTTCCTGCCGCTACTCGACTATGGCCTGCTGGCGAGCGCGCCGCAGCCGCATGACCCGATGGAAAAAGCCTTTCACGAACTGGCAGAGCGTAATGGGCGCGAACCGCCAAGCGTTGGTGCCAGCGAGGCCGGCAGCCCTGCACACCGCTACCCGCTCAGCACCGAATTGCTCGCCGTATCGCATGTCTGGGAGGCCGCTGAACCGGGCAACCCCGCGCTCGTCGCTACCAAGGGCGCGCCCGAAGCCATCGCCCGCCTTTGCCGGATGGATGCCGCGGCCTTGAAACAGCTCAGCGCAGCGGTGGATGAACTGGCAGAACAAGGGCTGCGGGTGCTGGGTGTCGCGCAGGCGCACTGGCACCAGCGCACGGAGGCCACGGCCACCACTAGCAATGTCGTCGGTCTTCCCGAGACGCCAGAAGGTTTCGATTTTCAGTATCTCGGCCTCGTGGGCCTAGCGGACCCAGTGCGGCCCGAAGTCCCGGCCGCCGTAGCGGAATGTCAGGCGGCGGGCATCCGCGTGGTGATGATCACCGGTGACTATCCGACGACGGCCCGAGCCATCGGAGTAGCGGCCGGTTTGGCCAAGGGCACCAGCGAACTCCGCCTCATGACCGGACCCGAACTCGCCCTGCTAGAGGATGCCGCACTGGCCGACCAGGTACGCAAAGTGGATGTCTTCGCGCGCATCCTGCCGGAACAGAAGCTGCGCATCGTGTTGGCACTGCAAGGCGTAGGCGAAGTGGTGGCCATGACGGGCGATGGCGTGAACGATGCGCCAGCATTGAAAGCCGCAGACATCGGCATTGCCATGGGTGGACGCGGCACGGACGTAGCCCGCGAAGCGGCGGGCATCGTCTTGCTAGACGACAACTTCGGTTCCATCGTCGGCGCGGTTCGCTTGGGCCGGCGTATCTACGGCAACTTGCAAAAGGCGATGGGCTTCATCGTGGCAGTCCATATTCCCATTGCTGGCCTTGCCATCCTGCCGCTGGCGACGGGCCTGCCCTTGCTGCTGGGCCCGCTGCACATAGCGTTTCTGGAAATGGTTATTGACCCCGTGTGCTCGCTCGCCTTTGAAGTGGAAAGCGGCGACGCCGATGCCATGCAGCGCCCACCCCGAGCGCGTGGGTCGCGGTTGTTCTCACGGCAGCAAGTGCTGCACGCAGCCGCAAAAGGCGCGCTGGCCTTGGCATTGCTGGTCGGCTTGACGCTGACGCTGCACTATCAAGGCGTCACCGCGGGTACGCTGCGAACGATGGCCTTCTTTGCACTCGTCGCCTGCATCGTGGCGCTTATCCTTGCCAACCGCACCGCCACCCGCGGTGGAGCGCCAAGGCACCGGTCCAGCAACCCGGTGCTCACCGGCATTCTCGTCGCCGTCGGGCTGGCACTGACCGTATCGCAACTATGGCCCACCGCCACACGCCTATTTCACTTCGAACGCCTCGGAACTGGCCTGACCGCCCTCGCCCTCGGTACGGGGATCTTGCTGCTGCTATGCACACAACTGACCAAGCCGCGAGCCCCATCCCACAAGGGCTAGGTCGTTAATACGCCCTGAAATCACAGCTCATGGCGTTTTCCCTGGCGCGCGCTGCGCGTCGATTTTTTGTTTGAACACACTCCACGTGGTGGCGTTCGGCCGCGCGTCATCCACCGGCGGCGGCAAGCGATAAGTCGGCCAGCGGGCGTCCACCAAAGCCCACAGCCGCGCCGGCACCTTGCCTGCATCGAAAGTAGAAAAGCCAGTGGCGTTGAATACCATCAAGCCATCGCGCTCGCCCATCTGCATCCATGGCAGCCACTTCGAGATGCGCTGCCAGGAAATACGCGAATCCGCGATGCGCTTGGCCCTAGGGTCCAGCATCTCTTTCGTCTTGTAGAAGGTGTTGAAGATTTCCATGGCGTGGTACTGGCCACCCACGTAATCCTGGTAATCCCCCGCCAGCGGGTTGGTATAGAACAGCGGCACCTCGATGGACTGCACCACCATGTCCTCATACTGCCGCAGTTCCACTTGGTAAGGCTTTCCGGCACGGTCCAGCGCGAACGTCGGTTCACGAGCATTTACCGGGTCGTTGGTGACATGCATCACCTCGACCGCCTTGCCACTCCAAGGGTTGGTCCACTGGTCGAGCACTTCGCCGGTCTTCGGGTCAAGGTAGGCCATCACCTCCCGCGAGACGCTCCGATAGCCAGCACCCCGCGTTGCATCCACCAACCGGGAACACTGACGGACGTTCATGCCAATGACATTGAACAGGTGGCGGTCGCGTTCGCCCGGGACGCGGCTGTACAACTTGCCTTCCCAGTAGCCATAGCGCACCACCCCCGCTTCGGTGGTGCCACAGGCGAGCTTCGCACCAATCTCCAGTGCCTCCGGCCCTGAAAAACTGCGGTCCTCAGCCAGCGCCGGGGCCGCAACGAGGGCGGCACCTAAGAAAAGCGCGCGCCCTGCCACCCCGAACGCCCAGCGGACCTTATTCGTAACCTTGTTGGACACGATTTCCCCCTCACGCCCGGAATTAAGATGTCTTATTGATATAACATTCAGGATGTATCGTCCAGCCAGCTGAAGTTTCGAAGTCGGCCCGGGAACTCCTCTCGCCCGCCGTACTCAAATGGCTTAGACTCATTCCACGTGTTACCTCAAGGAGTGTCGACTCATGGACCGTTCTGGCGTTTCCGTCCTTTCCACCGGTACCGGCACCTATGCCGACAGCACGCAACGCGTGTTGCGCAACACCTACGCTCTGCTCTCCGTCACGTTGCTGTTCAGCGCCGTGGTGGCATGGGCCGTCATCTCGCTGGACCTGCCCCGGATGAACCCCATCCTGATGCTCGTGGGTTACTTCGGCATCCTGTTCGCCGTAAACCGCCTGCAGAACAGCGCCTGGGGCGTGCTGGCCGTGTTCGGCCTCACCGGCTGGCTGGGCTACACCATGGGCGGCATTCTAGAGATGTACCTGCGTCTGCCGCAGGGCTCGGGCCTCATCATGCAGGCGTTGGGCCTCACCGGCCTCACCTTCGTGGGCCTGTCCGCGTTCGTGGTCACCACCAAGCGCGACTTCGGCTTCATGGGTAACTTCCTTGCCCTCGGCTCCATCGCCGCCTTCCTGCTATCGCTCGGCTCGTTCTTCTTCCACTGGAGCACGGGTTCGCTGGTGGCCTCGGGCCTGTTCGTGCTCATCTCCGGCGGCATGATTCTCTGGCAGACCTCCGCCATCGTGAACGGCGGCGAGCGCAACTACATTTCCGCCACGGTCACGTTGTACGTCAGCTTGTACAACCTGTTCCTCAGCTTGCTGCAGCTGCTGAGCGTGGCCAGCGACGACTAACCAGCGACGGCTGATTTGCCAGGACCAGCGCGGCAGCTTGCTGCGCTGGTCTTGATCTGCGCGCTAGCGCAGCACTTCCATGCCGCCCACGTAGTTCCGCAGTGCAGCTGGCACGGTAATGCTGCCATCAGCTTGCTGGTAGTTTTCCAGCACGGCCACCAGCGTGCGGCCCACGGCCAATCCAGAACCATTCAATGTGTGCAGCGGCTCCGGCTTGCCCGTCTCGGGGTTGCGCCAGCGGGCCTGCATGCGGCGCGCCTGGAAGGACTCGAAGTTACTGCACGAGGAAATCTCGCGGTAGCACTGCTGTCCCGGCAGCCAGACTTCAATGTCGTAGGTCTTGGCCGCGCCAAAGCCCATGTCACCGGCGCACAGGGCCATCACGCGGTAAGGCAGTTCCAGCAATTGCAGGATGCGCTCGGCATGGTGCGTTAGCTCTTCCAGCACCTCCCAGCTCTTCGCCGGTTCCACCATTTGCACCAGTTCCACCTTGTCGAACTGGTGCTGGCGAATGAGCCCGCGCGTGTCACGGCCGGCGGCACCCGCTTCCGAACGGAAGCACGGCGTGTGCGCCACATACTTCATGGGGAGCTTTTCCGGCGCGACAATTTCATCGCGTACGAAGTTAGTCACCGGCACTTCAGCGGTAGGAATGAGGTAATGCCCGGTGTCCGAAGGCACCTTGAACAGGTCGGCTTCGAACTTCGGCAACTGCCCCGTGCCCTGCATGGATTCAGCATTAACGAGGTAAGGCACATAGGCCTCCACGTAACCATGCTGCTGCGTGTGCGTGTCCAACATGAACTGCGCGAGTGCACGGTGCAGGCGCGCCACGCCACCCGTGAGCACAGCGAACCGCGCACCGCTTAGCTTCGCGGCGGTTTCAAAGTCCAAGCCACCGAGCTTTTCGCCCAAAGCCACATGATCTTGCGGCGCGAAGTCGAAACTGCGTGGCGTACCCCAAGTACGCAGCTCCACGTTGCCATGCTCGTCTTTGCCTTCCGGCACACTGGAATGCGGCAGGTTGGGCAGGCGCAAGGCAAGGTCGTCGAAAGCGGTCTGCGCCGCGGCAAAGGCTTCTTCAGCGGCCTTCATCTGCGCGCCGAGGTTCTCCACTTCAGCAAGCAAAGGCGCCACGTTCTGGCCTTGCGCCTTGGCCTTGCCAATGTCCTTGGAGCGAACGTTCCGTTCATTACGCAGGCGTTCCACTTCCAGCGTGGCAGCCTTGCGGCGCTCCTCGATGGCGGTAAACGCGGCAACATCGAGTTCGAACCCGCGACGGGCCAGTTGCGCGGCCACCGTCGTGATGTCGCTCCGCAGGAGTTTCGCTTCAAGCATCTTTCTTCTCCGTGAACTGGGCAGCGCCTAGCGCGCCGCGCCTATCGAATTTATCTGCTGCCAAAGCCAAAGGCCGGCGGCAGCAGCCAGAACGCAGGTAAGCGTAGTGGCCAATACATAAGCCAGCGCGCGCGCGGCAGCACCAGCATTCCATAAATGCACCGTCTCCAGCGCAAAGCTGGAATACGTGGTGAACCCGCCCATGACGCCGACCATGAGCAAGGCACGCGGCAAGGGCGGCTGCCCACGCCCGGCCCACCAGCCAGCAAGCAAGCCAATGGCCAGCGAGCCGAGCAAGTTCACCGAGAACGTGCCCCACGGCCAACCAGTCGCGGCATGGCGCGTCGCTAGCAAGCCGACCGCAAAGCGAGCCATGCCACCCACAGCACTGCCCATGGCGACCGCGAGCCACAGCATCCAAGGCGCACCCAGCATTCCGCTCACTTGCGCGACTCCGCGCGGCGCGCACGCAACCGCGCCAGAGCCTCACCAATCTTGATCTCGAGCCCACGGTCCACCGGCGAATAATACTGGCGGTCCGGCAGGGTGTCCGGGAAATAGCGCTGGCCAACGGCCACACCACCCGCGGAATCGTGGTCGTATTGGTAACCCTGCCCGTGGCCCATTTGCTTGGCAAAGCGGGTGGGCGCATTGCGCAAGTGGTTCGGCACTTCGTGCGAAGCGCCCGCCTTTACATCGGCCATGGCGGCCTTGTAGGCCACATAAACGGCATTGCTCTTAGCCGCGATGGCCAAGAACACCACCGCCTGCGCCAACGCCAGTTCACCTTCCGGCGAGCCCAAGCGTTCGTAAGCTTGTGCAGCCTCCAACGCCAGCGTCAAAGCGCGCGGATCCGCGTTGCCCACCTCTTCGCTGGCCATGCGCACCAAGCGGCGCGAGAGGTAGGACATGTCCACCCCACCGTCCACCATGCGGCAGTACCAATACAGGGCAGCGTCTGGGTCACTGCCACGCACGGATTTGTGTAACGCGGAAATCTGGTCGTAGAACGCGTCGCCGCCCTTGTCGAAGCGCCGCACGCGGTGGGCAGTAGCTTCAGCGGCAATCTCGCCAGTGATTTCGCCGCCGTCGTCGATGAGGCTAGCAGCTACTTCCAGCAGATTCAGCGAGCGTCGTCCGTCGCCGTCCGCGGCAACCGCCAAGGCTTCCAGCGCTTCAGGCGCCGCCCGCAACCGACGAGCACCGAGGCCACGCTCTTCGTCCGCGAGCGCAGTGACCAGCAATGGCACAAGGTCGGCGGGTTCCAAGGGACGCAACGGGTAAACCTGCGCCCGCGACAACAGCGCCGCATTCACTTCGAACGCGGGGTTTTCCGTGGTGGCACCAACGAACACCAGCGTGCCGTCTTCCACGTAGGGCAGGAACGCGTCCTGCTGTGATTTATTGAAGCGGTGTACCTCGTCGAGGAACAGCAGCGTTCCCTTGCCGGTGGCGCGGCGGCGCACCTGCGCTGCTTCCACCACTTCTCGCACATCTTTCACGCCAGCCTGCACAGCGGAGAGTTGCGCGAACTCGGCATCGGCAGCCTTGGCCACAAGCCGCGCGAGCGTGGTCTTGCCAGTACCGGGCGGGCCCCAGAACAAAGCGCTGTGCAAGGCAGCGCCCTCTGCCAAGCGTCGTAGTGGTTTGCCGGGACCCAACAAATGGGTTTGGCCCACCACTTCCGTCAGCACGCGTGGCCGCATGCGGTCGGCGAGTGGACGAAGGTGGTCGGGCTTAGCGTCCACCGCCCCACCAACGGCGCCCGAGCGCTTCAATGCCTTCCGCCCAGCGGTCAAGGCCCAGCTTGGCCAGCGTCAGGGCGATGAGCGCACCCGAGGCATTGGCCAATGCATCGTAAGGGTCCGCCACGCGGTCAGGCGTCAGCGTGCCCTGCAAAATCTCCATGAACACGCCGTAAGCGGCACAAATGATTACCACGCGCCATTGGCGGTCGCGCCGTACCAAGCCGCAGAACCACAAGGTGAGGACCGCATAGCCCACGCCGTGCTGCCATTTGTCACTGACATTCAGCATGAACGATGTTGGTGCCCGCAGACTTAACCAAATGGTCACCGCCAAACCGGTAAAGCTACCGGTGAGCCACAAGCCCCACCAATGCAAGTCCCGGCACCAGACGTATAAAGCCTGTGCGAACCAACCGCGCTCTGAAGTCACTTGGTATCACCCACTACGTCCGTGTCGGGTGGAATCTTGAACTGGAAGCTGTCCGCCGCCAGTTTCACGTTGCGCTCCAGCGCCGTGAAACGAATGATCGTTCGCTGGCCGAGCCGGTCGACCAGTTCCATCTCACGCAAATCGGCGCCCGCAAAGCCCAAGCGAAGTTCGCGGAAATCGCCAGCACCAGCACGCGGTACCAGCCGCACCCAGTCGAGGCCACCGGCAGCAGGCAATTCATCTGCATCAAAACCCGCGGCCACCTTGCCCTTGCCCGCAAGCAGCATCGCGGGGGCTTGGGTTAACACATCGCGCTGGCGACGCACGGTCACCTGCGCTAGGTCCGCGTCGTAAAACCACAACCGTGTGCCGTCGGAAACGATGGCCTGCAAAGGTGTGGTGTAGTCCCAGCGGAAACGGCCAGGCTTCTGCAACACGAAGGTACCCGCGGCCTTCTGCACCAGCTTGCCGTTACCGTCGCGAACTTCGTGCGTAAAGCTCGCCCGCAACGACTGCGTGCTGGCGAGCAAGGCTTCCACGCGGGCAATGGCCGCGGGCGAAGCCGTGGCTGTGAGGCTGGTGAAGAAGCAAGCAACTACAAAGAGAAGAGTCGCGAGCAAGCTCGCTCCCACAGGTGCCTGACCTATTGTAGGAGGCAGCTTGCTGCCAACTTCCATTGTAGGAGGCAGCTTGCTGCCGACTTCCCTTGTGGGAGGCAGCTTGCTGCCGACGGTCGGGAGCAAGCTCCCTCCTACAGGAAGAGTCGGGAGCAAGCTCCCTCCTACAACTACTGTGTTCTTTGTGGGAGGCAGCTTGCTGCCGACGGTCGCGCGCGACACGGCGCTATTCCTCGCGCGCGGGGACAAGCACCTCACGCGAACCGTTCGGCTGCAGCGCGCCGACCAGGCCCGCCGACTCCATGCTTTCCACCAACCGCGCGGCGCGGTTGTAGCCAATCTTCAAGCGCCGCTGCACGCCAGACACCGAAGCCTTGCGCGTTTCCAGCACAATCTTGACAGCCTCGTCGTAGAGCGCGTCCTGCTCGGGGTCCACTTCGCCGCCGGTGCCCTCGCCGCCTTCATGCGGCATGCCGGGCAAGCCGCCTTGCGGGCCGTCGAGAATGGCATCGATGTATTCCGGCGCAGTGGAGCGCAGCGCTTCCACCACGCGGTGCACTTCGTGGTCTTGCACGAACGCGCCATGCACACGCGTGGGCACGGAAGTACCCGCCGGCAGGTAAAGCATGTCGCCGTTGCCGAGCAAAGACTCCGCGCCGCCTTGGTCGAGGATGGTGCGCGAGTCCACCTTGGCCGACACCTGGAAGGCGACACGCGAAGGGATATTGGCCTTGATGAGGCCGGTGATGACGTCCACCGACGGCCGCTGCGTGGCGAGGATGAGGTGGATGCCCGAGGCGCGCGCCTTCTGTGCCAAGCGCGCGATGAGCTCTTCTACCTTCTTGCCGACAATCATCATGAGGTCAGCGAGTTCGTCGATAACCACCACGATGTAGGGCAGCGTGGTCAGGTCCGGCACGTTCTGCGTGCCGTCTTCGAGGATGAGCCCCTGCGCCACCTTCTGCGCTGCAATAGGGTCCTTGATGGGCTTGCCGGCCTGCTGCGCGTCCGTAATCTTGCGGTTGAAGCCGCCGATGTTGCGCACGCCCAAGTTCGCCATGAGGAAGTAGCGACGCTCCATTTCCGCCACGCACCAGCGCAGCGCGTTGGCTGCCTGCTTCATGTCCGTGACTACCGGCGCCAACAGATGCGGAATGCCCTCGTAAACCGAAAGCTCCAGCATCTTCGGGTCGATCATGATGAGCCGCACCTGCTCGGCGGTGGCCTTGTAGAGCAGGCTGAGAATCATGGCGTTGATGGCCACGGACTTACCGGAACCGGTAGTACCCGCCACCAACAAGTGCGGCATGCGTGCCAAGTCGGTAACGATGGGCAGGCCAGCAATGTCCTTGCCTAGCGCCAGCACCAACGGCGAGGCCATGTCGTCGTAGGCCTTGCTCTTGATGATTTCGCCGAGCGTGACGATTTCGCGTTTTTCGTTGGGGATTTCGAGACCGATGACGGCCTTGCCCGGAATGACATCGACCACACGCACGCTAATGGCGGACAGCGAGCGGGCCAAGTCCTTCGCTAGGCTAGTGATCTGGCTCACCTTCACACCAGGCGAAGGCTTCAGCTCAAAGCGCGTCACCACCGGGCCGGGGTGCACTGCCACCACTTCCACTTCGATGCCGAAGTCGCGGAGCTTGATTTCCACCAACCTCGACATGGCCTCGAGCGCTTCCTGCGAATAGCCTTCCTCGCGCTTCGGCGGGTCGTCGAGCAAGTTCAAAGCCGGCAGGGCGGTATTCGCTGGCCGCTCGAACAGCGACACCTGCCGCTCTTTTTCGATGCGTTCGCTGCGGACCACCACCACGGCAGGTTTTTCAATCTTCGGCGGCGGGCGCGCCGCTACCTTCTTCTGCTCTTTCTGAACGGCTTCCTGCCGTTCTTCGCGGGCCTCACGGCCAATCTCTGCTTCGCGACGCGCCGCCAAGCGTTGGCGTACCCAGTCGATGCCATCCAGCACAGCCTTGCCGATGAGGTCCATGACGGTGAGCCAAGAAACGCCCGTGCCGATGGACACGGCGGTGAACCAAAGCGCCAGCAGCGCTAGCGTGCCACCTAGCAGCCCCATCGACTGTTCGGTGGCGCTACCCACCACACTGCCGAGGATGCCGCCAGCGCTGTTACGCAGCATGCCCTGCGGGAAGTGCATGGTGGCCAAGGCACAGCTCGACACCAGCGTGGCGATGAACCCAGCCGAGCGCAGCAGCAAGCTGGCACGTCCGCCGCCATCCACTTCCGGCTGCCCACGGAACAGCCACCAGCCCAAACCGAACACGACCGCAGGCCAGAGGTAGGCCGGGCCACCGAACAGCAACAGCAGGACGTCCGCTACCCAGGCGCCCAGCGGGCCGATGAGATTGGTGACCTGCCCGGGCTCCCCGGTGTAGGCAAAACCGGGGTCTGCGGGGTCGAAAGTGAGGAGCGCCAGCACCAGCAGCAGGGCCACGACGCCGAACACCCATAGCAGGCCCTCCCGCAGGGCGCGGGCGAGAACTTCGGGGAGGCGATCGAAGAACGAGGGGGCGCTGTCAGTCACGGCTTGCATGATACCTTACCGTCCGGTCCGGCACCTCGCCGGCAGCACCAGCCCACTGCAGAAAA